>NZ_CBBQHX010000010.1:0-140141 GCF_964946895.1 Stagnihabitans sp.
ATCCCGCCACCGCCGCCGCCGCTCAAGACCTAGAACATCGCCACGCATCACCAGCCTCCGCATAAGACACGTCGCTAACGACGTCGTTATGCACGTGCCTTACCCCGTAACTGACCATTCTGGCAGGCGGTCCCAACCGGGTGATTACCATGTTCCTTGCCACCGCATACACGCTAACGCCCTTGCGTAGCGCCTGCACGGCGTAGAGGTGACGCAAGCTGTACAAGGTGAACTTCTTGTCGAAGGTATTGGTGACGATCTTACCCGCCTCCAGCACAGCGTTGAACTGGTCACCCAGTGAGATAATTTGACCACCGCTGGGCATGACAAACAGATAGTCATTTTGGACTGCACCCTCGGCCTTGCGCCGTGTTAGCACGCGGTCGATCCATGCCTTGCAGTTGACGCGGGGAATCACATCGCGTTCGCCCGTCTTGCCACGCACTACCAACCGATAGTTTTCGCGACCTTCATCGTCTTTGAATGGATGGATATCGCGCAGCTTGAGTCCGTTGAGTTCCCCGACACGCATGCCCGTGTTGGCAAGGATCAGCACGTAGTCTCGCAACATCGTTCGGCTGTCCACCCATGGCCGGTGGTGCACCTCTGTGATGCGTCGGCGCAGCGTCTTGTACAGGGTGGTGTACTCGGCCAATTCAAAGGCCGGGCGGACTATGCGACGCTCGATCTTGAACTGGTATGTGGGCAAGGGCAGCGTACCTCTGTAGCCGCGCTCTGTGGCCCACCTGATCAGGGTCTTGCCATGTGTAAGGTCAAAGGCCAGCGTCTTGTCCTGCGGGTGCAGCTTGGCATTCTTGGGCATAACTTTGAACTTGGAATAGTAGGCTTTGCGCCAAGGGATAAAGTCGGCCAACTCCTTGTTGCCGATTCTGTCGATGCGCAGCTTGCCAGCATACTCGAGCCAAAACTTGTTGACCCGTTTGATCTGGCGCAGCATTGCGTCGCTGGTCTTGCCACGTTGGTTATCCAGCTCACGCACCTTGGTGTATTCGTCGATGACCTGCTTGAACGTGGGTGCTGTGTATTGCTCACCACGTTCCTGCTTGATCTCAAACTCCACCAGCTGCCGACGTGCAAGTTTGCGTGCTTCAGCTTGGCTGCTGGTCTTCAATGACCGGTAAACGTATTGCTGCGGCGCTGTCTTCAGCCGCATGTAGTAGGTGCTCTCGCGCTTGTAGATTGCGAGGTTGTCTTCCAGATAAATCGAACTCATGCCCTAAAATCCTTTTGCTTGGCTATGATCTGTTTGAGACAGACCAAGCTTGGCACGTTGAAGGATGGGCTACGTGTGGACGCATCATCGTTACGGGCACAGATGCTTGATCTGCCTATAACGCATGGTTGGTGCAGCTAGGGGTTGCCTATACTTTGCCTATAAACACGTTACTTTACAGTATTGTGCAGGGTTTGTGCATAGGCAAGAGGCCGGAAAAAATATCCTAACCTATTGATTTTATTGACTTAAGCCAGCTTGCCGTGGCAGTGCTTGAACTTCTCGCCCGAACCGCATGGGCAGGGATCGTTGCGTGACGGATTGCCCCAAGTCGAAGGGTCCGCTTCCACGAAACCTGCGGCTGCTGCGGCCACGGCGGGCGTTGCGACCGCGGCTGCCACAGGGGCCGGCGGCGCTTCGACTTCGGTGGCTGCACGGGCGGCTTGCTGTTGCGCCATCATCTGCGCCATCATCGCCTGCTGCTCTTCCGCCGTCATCGGACGGATCAGCCCCAGCTTTTGCGTCACTTCCTGGCGCAGCGAATTCAGCATCGATTCAAACAGCGCAAAGGCCTCGGTCTTGTATTCGTTAAGAGGATCGCGTTGCGCGTAGCCACGGAAGCCAACAACTGTGCGCAGGTGCTCCAACGTCACCAGATGCTCGCGCCACTTGGCGTCAATTGTCTGCAGCAAAAGCTGCTTTTCGATCGAGCGCATGGTGTCGGGGCCAAAGGCCTCCAGCTTGCTCGCCATCAGCTTGTCGCTTTCGGCGATCAGACGTTCCAGCATGACGCCTTGGTCAACGCCTTCCTCCGCGGCCCATTTGATGATGGGCAAATCCATGTTCATCTTTTCGATGACCGCGGCATATAGGCCGGGGGCATCCCATTGGTCAGCGTAGGATTTCGGCGGCAGGAAGAAGGTCACCAGATCTTCGGCCACTTGATGGCGCATGTCTTGGACGATCTCGCCGAGGTCTTCCGATTCCATGATCTCCAGCCGCTGGCCGAAGATGGCCTTGCGCTGGTCGTTCATCACGTCGTCGAACTTCAAAAGCTGTTTGCGGATGTCGAAGTTGCGGCCTTCCACCTTGGCTTGGGCACGCTCCAGCGATTTGTTCACCCAAGGGTGAACGATGCTTTCGCCTTCCTTGAGGCCAAGGGTAGACAGAACCTTGTCGAGCCGTTCCGACCCGAAGATCCGCATCAGATCGTCTTCCAGTGACAGGAAGAACGAGGACCGGCCCGGGTCGCCCTGACGGCCCGAACGGCCCCGCAGCTGGTTGTCGATTCGGCGGGATTCGTGGCGTTCGGTTGCCAGAACGAACAGACCCCCGGCGGCCAGAACGCGGGCCTTTTCCTCGGCATGTTCGGCTTCGATCTTGGCGCGCACTTCGTCGGGGTGCAGATGCGGGTCGGCGGCGATGGCCTCCAGCACTTTCAACTCGACATTCCCACCCAACTGAATGTCGGTGCCGCGGCCGGCCATGTTGGTGGCGATGGTCACCGCACCAAATTTGCCGGCGTCCGCAACGATCTGCGCCTCTGCCTCATGCTGGCGGGCATTCAGGACGTTGTGGCTGATGCCTGCGGCTTTCAACATGTCCGACAGCGCCTCGGATTTCTCAATCGAGGTGGTGCCGACGAGGATCGGCTGTCCCTTCTCATGCGCGGCGCGGATCGACTTGACGATGCCTTCGTACTTTTCGCGCGCGGTGCGGAAGACCTGATCATGATCGTCAATCCGGCTGACCGGGCGGTTGGTCGGCACTTCGACAACGCCCAGCTTGTAGATTTCCATGAATTCATCGGCCTCGGTGGTGGCCGTGCCGGTCATGCCCGAAAGGCGGGTGTACAGGCGGAAGTAGTTCTGGAAGGTCACGGAAGCCAGCGTCACGTTTTCCGGCTGAACCTTGACGCGTTCCTTGGCTTCGATGGCCTGGTGGAGGCCTTCTGACAGGCGGCGGCCGCGCATCATGCGGCCGGTGAATTCGTCGATCAGCATCACTTCACCGTTCTGGACGATGTAGTGCTGGTCTTTCTGGTACAGTTTGTGCGCCCGCAGGGCTTGCGTGACATGGTGCACGATCGTCGTGCTTTCGGGATCGTAAAGGGATTGGCCGTCAGGCAGCAGGCCAGCGGCGCGCAGGCGAAGTTCGATGAACTCGTTGCCTTCCTCAGTATAGGTCGCCGAGCGGGTCTTTTCGTCCAGCTTGAAATGATCTGCGGTCAGCTCCGGGATCAGCGCGTCGATCTTCTGGTACAGGTCGCTGCGGTCCTGGCTGGGGCCGGAGATGATCAGTGGCGTGCGGGCTTCGTCGATCAGGATCGAGTCGACCTCGTCGACGATCGCAAAGTTGTGGCCGCGTTGGGCCATTTCGGCAATCGAGGCCTTCATGTTGTCGCGCAGATAGTCAAAGCCCAACTCGTTGTTGGTCGCATAGGTGATGTCGGCGCGGTAGGCGGCCATCTTTTCGTCGTCAGGCTGATAGGGATACACTACGCCCGTGGTCAGTCCCAAAGCCGAATAGACCTTGCCCATCCAGCCCGCATCACGTTTGGCCAGATAGTCGTTGACGGTGACGACATGGACACCCTTGCCGGACAGTGCATTGAGATAGGCCGGGAAGGTCGCAACCAGCGTCTTGCCTTCACCCGTGCGCATCTCGGCGATATTGCCTTGGTGCAGGAAAATGCCACCCATCAACTGCACATCGAACGCCCGCAGACCCAAGGCACGGCGCGCGGCCTCACGGCAGTTGGCGAAGGCTTCGGGCAGTACGGCGTCAAGGCTTTCGCCGCCTTCCTGCACGCGCCGCTTCAACTCGGCCGTTTTGGCTATGATGCCGTCATCGCTCAGCGCGGCGAATTGCGGCTCCAAGGCATTGATCTTCGCCACCAAGGGGCGCACCGTTTTGACTGCGCGGTCGTTGGGCGTGCCAAAGACTTTCCGTGCAAGCGTTCCAAGACCCAGCATCATCACTCCGCCCGACCAATTCAATTCCGCCAGCGAGGTGCTGACACGTTCGTGTGAGGCTTGGCCTTGCCCGCACCCATGTCACCCAATAGAAGAGCCGGGCAGGTTGGCCACCCTGTGCCCGGACCATTCCAATGGGACGTGTGCGATTTAAGGTCTGGCTGTGCCATAGTCAACGCTGCGCGGTGCCGCAGCCACATCAGGAGCGTGTGAGATGACAAAACTTTACGGGTTCTGTGCCGCATTGGCACTGACAGCAGCCTTGGCGCTGCCGGCGCGGGCCGAAGATCCAACGGCGGCGACGGTGCTTGCGACGGTCAACGGTGTGAATATCACGCTGGGCGATGTCATCGTCACGCGGGACGGTCTGCCGGCGCAATACCAATCCCTGCCGGATGATCAGCTGTTCAAGGGCATTCTGGACCAACTTGTCCAGCAAGAGGCCCTCAAGCAATCGTTGGGCGATACCCTGTCCAAGAAGGACAACATGGCGCTGGATGGGCTGAAGCGCAGCTATCTGGCCAATGAGGCGATGATCGCCGGCATCAAGGACTCCACTTCGGAAGCGGCGATCCAGAAGGCCTATGACGCCAAGTACAAGGACATGGCCCCGTCGCTGGAATACCACGCCTCGCACATCCTGGTGGACAGCGAAGACAAGGCCAAGGCAATCCTGGCCGAAATTCAGGGTGGCAAGGCTTTCGCGGACGAGGCCAAGGCCAACTCCAAGGACGGTTCAGCAGCCAATGGCGGCGACCTTGGCTGGTTCGGTCTTGGCGCGATGGTCAAGCCGTTTGAAGATGCTGTGGTTGCTGCGCCGGTCGGCAAGGTTGTTGGGCCGATCAAGACGGATTTCGGCTGGCACCTGATCCTTGTGACCGAGACGCGCAACAAAGCCGCGCCGGCTTTGGCCGATGTGCATGACCAGATCGCGCAAGAGGTCCAGAAGGCCGCCATCGCGGACTTCATCAAGGGCGTGACCGATAAGGCCAAGATCACCCGGGCCGACACGACGGGCATTGACCCGGCGATCATCAAAGACCTTACTCTGTTGGACAAGTAAGCGAGGACCCCATGGGCAAGACCGATTGGAAAGCTGAAGCAAAGGCTTTGAAGAAAGAGCTGAAGGCGCTGCACGCAGGCGCCGAGGTGACGGATGCTTCAACACCTGCTCCGGCCAAGAAGGCCAAACTGGTCTCGCCCTTGGCGCCCGAGCGCTTTCCTGACCTGCCCTTGATCCGCGGCGTCGAATTCGCCGCGGTCGAGGCCGGGGTGCGTTATCAGAACCGCAAGGACGTGATGCTGGTCCGTCTTGCCCCAGGCACTGCGGTAGCGGGGGTGTTCACGCGGTCGACCACAAGGTCGGCCTGCGTGCGCGATTGTCAGGCCAAGATTGCGATGAAAGTGCCCGCCGATGTCGGCGCTGCCATCATTGTGAATTCCGGCAATTCCAACGCCTTTACCGGCGCAGTGGGGGACGCCTCTGTGGCCGCCATCACCGAAGGTGTGGCTGCGGCACTTGGCATTCCCGCCTCCCGTGTCTTTTCTTCATCGACGGGCGTCATTGGCGAACCTTTGCCGCATGACCGTATCCTGACGGCCATTCCAGCCCTGCAGGCGGGGCTGCGCGAGGATGCCATCGTGATGGCGGCCCAAGCCATGATGACCACCGACACCTTCCCCAAGGGCGCTGCAGCGACCATTGAGGGCGAGGGTGGCGTGATCCACATCGCCGGCATCGCCAAAGGCTCGGGCATGATCGCGCCGGATATGGCGACGATGCTGGTCTATATCTTCACGGATGCTAAAATCCCCGCCGCCACGCTGCAAAAGTTGCTGTCGCGCAATACCGATGCGACCTTCAACTCGATCACGGTGGACAGCGACACTTCAACCTCTGACACGCTGCTGCTGGCCGCGACTGGCCAGTCAGATGCAGCGCCCCTCAAGGGCGCCATCTTGAAATCCTTCGAATCCGCCCTTTCCGACGTTATGCTGAACCTTGCCCATCAAGTGATCCGCGACGGGGAAGGCGCTACAAAATTCGTCGAGGTCAACGTCACGGGGGCGACTTCCAATACGGATGCCCACAAGGTCGCATTGGCCATTGCCAACTCACCGCTGGTGAAGACTGCGGTTGCAGGACAAGACCCCAACTGGGGCCGCATTGTTGCCGCCATCGGCAAATCTGGGGCTGAGGCGGACCGGGACAAGCTGTCGATCCGCTTTGGGGATATCCTTGTCGCCGAAAAAGGTTGGCGCAATCCGAAGTACCGCGAGGAGGACGGCGCGGCCTATATGCTGCAACCCGAATTGGTCATCTCTGTCGACATGGGGTTGGGCAGTGGCAAGCGCAAAGTCTGGACCTGCGACCTGACCAACCGCTACATCGAAATCAACGCCGACTACCGGTCCTGATTTCCGTCAGGCCGAATATCAAGCGGTCCGGGGAAAGCCTGGATCGCGCAGCCGGAATCGCATCATGAAGATCGTCCTTGTTTCTGCCGTTGCCCTGATCGACTCCGATGGCCGCGTTCTTCTGGCGCAGCGGCCTGCAGGCAAGTCGATGGCCGGTCTGTGGGAGTTTCCCGGTGGCAAGGTTGAACCGGAAGAGACCCCCGAGGCCGCGCTGATCCGCGAACTGCATGAAGAGTTGGGGATCAATACCTGGAAAAGTTGCCTGGCCCCCCTGACCTTCGCCAGCCACGCCTACGAGAGCTTTCATCTTCTGATGCCGCTTTTTGCCTGTCGGCGTTGGGAAGGGATCCCCACGCCGCGGGAAGGTCAGGTGCTTTCTTGGGTCAAACCCGAGCGGCTGCGTGACTATCCCATGCCGCCAGCCGATGTGCCACTGATTCCAATTCTGCGTGACTGGCTCTGACATTCCGCCGAAAACGGATCAGGATAATCTCGTCTTTGTCGATCAAGTATGCTTTTGGATAGGGTCAGATTCGCATTTTGCCGGTATCTTAATCATTTATTTACCCTTAACATTTTAAAAAGTGACACGTTGTTGAGGGAACGGGCCGTGATCGAGAACCATCTCGATCGGAAGCAGTGTCTTCATCCAGGGTACCTTTGTCCGTGACATGAGTGACGGACAGATTGCTGTGCGTGTGTTCAGCGGCACATTTGTCGGTCGCCCGGTAGAGCCCTACAAGGCTCCCGAGCTGGCGAGCGCCTGAATTCGGGGGCGTTCGATCAGATCAACCCGAAACGCTAGCCGTGAAATGGAAAAGGCCGGGCGTTTGCCCGGCCTTTCTGTTCTCAACATTCTGATCAGGCCAGAGTGCGCTGGATTTCCTGACGTTCAAAGATTTCGATCACGTCGCCGGACCGGATGTCTTCGTAGCGTTCGAAGGCCATGCCACATTCCTGACCCATCGTGACTTCCTTGACCTCGTCCTTGAAACGCTTGAGCGTCTTGAGCGTGCCTTCGTGGATGACCACGTTGTCGCGCAGCAGACGGACCCCAGCGGACCGGCGGGCAACTCCTTCGGTAACCAGACAGCCGGCCACGTTGCCGATGTTGGTGATCTTGAAGACTTCTTTGATGGTCGCATAACCGATGAAGGTTTCGCGGATCTCGGCTTTCAGCAGGCCAGAGGCAGCCTTCTTGATGTCATCCACCAGATCATAAATGATCGAGTAGTAGCGCAGCTCGACGCCCTTCTGGGTGGCCGACGCACGCGCCATTGCATTGGCGCGGACGTTGAAGCCGATGATCGGGGCCTTGCTGGCTTCCGCGAGGCTGACATCGCTGTCGGTGATGGCACCAACACCAGAATGCAGCACGCGGACGCGCACCTCTTCGTTGCCGACTTTTTCCAAAGCCTGAACAATCGCCTCGGCAGAGCCTTGCACGTCGGCCTTGACGATAACCGGCAACTCGGCAACCGATTGGTCCGCCTTCGCCTTGGCCATCAGCTGTTCCAGCGTGGTCGCAGCCCCAACCGCAGCACGCTTGTCCTTGGTCGCCTTCTCACGATAGTCGGCGATTTCACGGGCTTCCGCTTCGGTGTTGACCACATTCAGCGTATCGCCGGCATGCGGCGTACCCGACAGACCCAGAACCTCTACCGGAACGGACGGACCGGCTTCGGTGATCGTCTCGCCCTTGTCGTTGATCAGGGCACGGACCTTGCCCCACTGCTCGCCGACGACGAAGATGTCGCCTTTGCGCAGGGTGCCGTTCTGCACCAGAACCGTCGCGACCGGGCCACGACCGGAGTCGAGCTTGGCTTCGATGACGGCACCAGCGGCCTGTCGGTTCGGGTTGGACCGCAGTTCCAAAATTTCCGCCTGCAGCGAAATCGCCTCAAGCAGTTGATCCAGACCCTTGCCGGTCTTCGCCGAAACCTCGACGTCCTGCACGTCGCCCGACATTTCTTCCACGACAATGTCGTGTTGCAGAAGGTCGGTCCGCACTTTCTGCGGGTTGGCTTCGTATTTGTCGATCTTGTTGATCGCCACGATGATCGGAACCTTCGCGGCTTTGGCGTGTGCGATGGCTTCAATCGTCTGCGGCATCACGGCGTCATCGGCTGCGACCACGAGGATCACGATGTCGGTGACATGCGCCCCACGTGACCGCATCGACGTAAACGCCGCGTGGCCGGGGGTATCAAGGAAGGTCACCAGCTGGCCATTCGGGGTTTTCACCTGATAGGCGCCGATGTGCTGCGTGATCCCGCCAGCTTCGCCCGACACCACGTTGGCGTGGCGAATGGCGTCCAGAAGCGAGGTCTTGCCGTGGTCGACGTGACCCATGATCGTCACAATCGGCGGACGCGTGATCAGGTCTTCGGACTTGTCCTTGACCGTGTCGATCGCCTGTTCGACGTCTGCATCGGTCACACGCACAGCGCGGTGGCCGAATTCCTCAATCACCAGTTCGGCAGTGTCTGCGTCAATGGCCTGGTTCATCGTGACCATCATGCCCATTTTCATGAGCGACTTGACAACATCAGCCCCACGCTCCGCCATGCGGTTCGCAAGTTCGGAGACCACGATGGTTTCCGGCAACTGCACATCGCGCACTTGCTTTTCGGGCTTGAGGCCCATGCCGAGGGCCTTTTGACGGGCTTTCTCTTGCTTGCGCTTCATCGCAGCCAGGCTGCGCTGACGGCCACCTTCATCTGCAACGGCGTCAGACAGGGTCAGCTTGCCAGCGCGACGGCCTTCTTCACCCTTGGCCTTGTTGGCGGCACGTTCGCGGTCTTCCCGCTCACGGTCCGTGCGGCGGGGCGGCAGGCCGGGCTTTGCAGAAGCCGGGCCACGCGACACGGCGTCATCCTGCGGCGCAGCCGGAGCCGGACGCCCAGCCGGAGCACGGGCAGAGGTCGCCTGGGATCCATTCTCGTTACGCGGTGCTGACCGCGGCGCGGCGGCCTGCGCCGGTGCCTTCTTGGCCTCTTCCGCGGCCTTGGCAGCCGCTTCAGCGGCGGCTTTCACGCGCTCTTCTTCTTCAGCTTTGGCGCGGGCAGCGGCCTCGGCGGCGCGGGCCTCGCGTTCCTTGGCCTCATTCTCTTCGCGCTTGCGCTGACGTTCTTCCTCGCGCGACCGTTCATCTTCGGCACGCTTGGCGTTGTCTTCTGCTTCGCGGGCCTTGGCGGCGCGCAAGGCGGACAGACGACGTTCCATCTCGGCGTCTGAAATACCAGCCGGGCGCTTGGACGGATCGCCCAGACGCGGCGAGGTGGCCACAGCCGCCCCAGTGCCAGGCGTCGGCGCGGCGCCCTTGTTCGGCACCACCGTCAGCTTGCGCTTGACCTCGACCACGACGCTTTTCGTGCGGCCATGCGAGAAGCTTTGCTTCACCTGACCGGAACGAGGTGCGCCACCCAGGCCGAGGGGTTTTTTGCCGTCTGTATCGCTCATGCGTCCTACATATCCTTCAAGGCGGCATCGTCGCCGCCATCATGCCCGGTGGTCTGCTCCCGCATACCGCCCAGCCTTGCCGCTTCCTCTACAACACGAGTCGTCAGGGTACCAGCCGCAAGCGCGGCGTGTATCGCACGTTCGCGTCCAAAGGACAAACCCAATTCCCTTGCCGTAAGGCAACCAATGAATCTGCCACCAATTTCTGGCGGCCTCAGTTTCGTCTTGCCGCGCTCGGACCCGTCTGATGCCTGAACCAGAACCCGCGCGCGGCCGTCCATCAGCCATTCCTTCACCTTCTCGTATCCCGTCACGGCGGCATTCGCCTTGCGACACAGCGAGATGGATTCCTGCACCCGTTTCAGCAGCAGCAGCTCGACCAGATCGGCCAGGCCATCGGGCACCTTCACGGGTTGCTTGGCAGCGCGGGCAAACAGGCCCTTCGCCGCCGCTTTCTCGATCGCCTTGCGATCCGCCGAGACATAGAAGCCACGCCCCGGCAGTTTCGCCAGAATGTCCGGCGTGACCACGCCCTCAGGGTCCAGACAGAACCTGATCAGTCCCGACTTTGGCTGAACTTCCCCGGTCACAATGCACTTGCGTTCGGGTTCGTCCAGATCGGTGGTGCGGCCGCCGCGGGTCAAAGGCGTTCCGGGGCTAAGTTAAGCCCCGGCCTCCTCTTCTGTGGCGGCTTCCAGCGCGGTTGGGTCAACCCAGCCGAGCATCACACGCGCCGTCATCACCAAAGTCTGGGCTTCTTCCAGGCTCATCTCGAACTTCTCAAGGATCCCTTCATCCTTCTTGCGCTGGCCATTTTCGGTGGTCCAGCCGCCCGACAGTTCCCAGTCGGCGCAAGTCGCGAAGTCTTCCAGCGTCTTGATGCCCTCTTTGCCAAGCGCTTCCAGCATCTGGGGCGTCAGGCCTTCGAAGGACAGCAGTTCGTCCTGAACGCCAAAAGCCTTAGCGTTTTCAAGAGCTTTGTTGTTGGCGGCTTCCAGGTAATCCCGCGCGCGGGCCTGCAACTCGCCAGCCGTACCTTCGTCGAAGCCGTCGATGGACAGCAGTTCGTCGGTTTCGACGTAGGCCACTTCTTCCAGATTGGTGAAGCCTTCCGAGACCAGAAGCTGCGCCATCATCTCGTCAATATCCAGCGTGTCCATGAACAGCTTGGTGCGCTGGGCAAACTCTGCCTGACGGCGGGCCGATTCGTCGGTTTCCGTCATGATGTCGATGTCCAGAGCCGTCAGCTGGCTCGCCAGACGGACGTTCTGACCGCGACGGCCGATGGCCAGCGACAGTTGTTCATCGGGAACCACCACGGTGATCTTGCCGACTTCTTCGTCGATCACGACCTTCGAGACTTCGGCAGGTTGCAGCGCGTTCACAAGGAACGTCGCCTGATCCTGGTTCCACGGAATGATGTCGATCTTCTCGCCCTGCAGCTCGTTCACCACGGCCTGAACGCGCGAACCGCGCATACCAACGCAGGCGCCAACCGGGTCAATCGAGTTGTCATAGCTGATCACGGCGATCTTGGCACGGCTGCCCGGGTCGCGGGCGACGGCCTTGATCTCGATGATGCCGTCATAGATTTCCGGCACTTCCATCTTGAACAGTTCGGCCATGAACTGCGGGTCGGTCCGGCTCAGGAAGACCTGCGGGCCACGGGCCTCGCGGCGGACGTCCTTGATATAGGCGCGGATGCGGTCGTTCGGGCGGTATGATTCGCGGCCGATCTTCTCGTTCCGGCGCAGGATGGCCTCACCGCGACCGATGTCGACGATGATGTTGCCGTATTCCTCGCGCTTGACCTGACCGTTGATGATCGTGCCTTTGCGGTCCTTGAATTCGTCATATTGGCGATCACGCTCGGCTTCGCGGACCTTTTGCAGAATCACCTGCTTGGCCGATTGGGCGGCGATTCGGCCCAAGTCGACTGGCGGAACCTCGTCGATGATCTCGTCGCCGATCTTGGGGTCGACCTTCAGGGTCGCCGCCTGTTTCAGCGTGATCTGCGCGTGGTGATTCTCCAGCAGTTCTTCTTCCACCACGGTGCGGATGCGGGCGAAGGTCGCGCGACCGGTCTTGCGGTCGATCTTCACCCGGATGTCCATCTCGGCGCCGTAACGCGACTTGGCGGCGCGGGCGAGGCTGTCTTCCATCGCCTGGATCACCAGATCCGGGTCGATCATCTTTTCGCGCGCAACGGCCTCGGCGGTTTGCAGAAGCTCCAGCTGGTTGGCAGAGGTAATCGCCATCGGTACTCTCCCGGCTTAGTGATTGGGCTTAGTGTTTGGTGACTTCAGGTTTTGTCTGATCGGCGGAATCTTCTTCCTCGCCGTCGGACTGTTCAATTTCGTCGAATTCGGTCTCATCGATGTCCAGCACTTTGCGCTGGCGCAGCATTTCGGCGATCAGTTCATCGGTCAGGATCAGCTTGGCATCTGCCAGCCATTCGAAGTTGAGGCCGATGGTAACGTCTTGGCCACCCTCCTCAATCTCGATCAGCACGTCGTCGCCTTCAACGCCCATCAGTCCACCCTTGAACCGCCTACGGCCGTCGATCAGTTCTGTCGTCTCGATCCTGGCTTCCCAGCCCTTCCACATCTCGAAATCCTTGAGACGGGTCAGCGGCCGGTCGATGCCGGGGGAGGAAACTTCCAGCACGTAGTTTTCTTCGATTGGATCTTCGACGTCCATCACGGCAGAAACGGCGGTCGAAATGTCGCCCAGTTCATCCACGCCGATGCCACCCTCGGGACGGTCTGCCATGATCTGCAGGATGCGGGTCGCCCCGCCCATCAAGCGAACGCGCACCAGTTCGAAGCCCAAGCCTTCAATCACCGGGGTGATGATGTCGGCCAAGCGGCGGTCCATTGCGGTTTTGGCGATAAGGTCAGACATGCAGGGTGTCCCAAAAACAAAAAACGGGCCGAGAGGCCCGTGTGACGATCGGTAGCTTCAGGTTTGGACCCTGAAACCTCTGTTGAAGGCGATATAGGCGCGATGCCCCTTGGTTGCAAGACAAATGCGCAAGGTCCGGGTGGCGGGTCGGGTCTGGCCCCGTCAGACTGGCCAAAACAGGAGGCCAAGATGCGCTTTACCCCGATTCTGACCCAGACTGTCCGCGCCTATCAATCCGGTGCATTGGATGCCAACGGGCAGATGCCCGAACGGCATGTCAGCGATGGCGATGGCAACCCATGCCGGCATTGTTTGCGAATGATTCCCGAAGGCGCCCCGATGCTTGTCTTGGCCCACCGTCCCTTTCCGGCGCCACAGCCCTATGCCGAAGTGGGACCGATCTTCCTCTGCGCCGAACCCTGCGAGGCCGGCGGCGGGGAGGCGCTACCAGAGGTTCTGAAATCGCCGAGCTACATCCTGCGGGGCTATGGGCCGAATGACCGGATTGTCTACGGCACCGGTGCCGTGGTGGCGACCGACAATCTGCAGGCCGAGGCTCCTGCCCGCTTGGCGGACCCGCGCGTGGCCTATCTTCACGTCCGGTCGGCCCGCAACACCTGCTTTCAGGTGCGCATCGACGCCTAGCGCCGAAAGGGCTTGGGGCGCAGCCCCTGATCCGCGCTGCCCGCGACCTCTGCAATGCGGGCGGCGCGGGTTTCGGCTGTTCTGGCCGTCTTGACCCACTCCAGCGCGCCACGCTTGATGGTTCTGGGGTGGCTTTCCCAGACAGCGCGTGCCTTGTCCGTCAAGGCGGCGTCAAGGTCAGGCGGGATGATCAGCGCCTCGACATCATTCAGGAAATCCCACATGCCGTTGGCCTGTGCCATGGCGATCTTCGCCTCGCCCGCTTCGGTCATGGCCCCTGAGGCGCGGGCGCGTGCGACATGGGCCTTGTTGACCGCGGACCAGGCCGACTTCGGATTGCGCGGCGCAATCAGGATCATCGAGCGATCCGCATCAAGCACCCTGACGACGGAATCGATCCAGCCCCAGCACAGCAGCTCTTCCGTGATCGGACCGGTCGGGCCAAGGAAGTCCGGGTGGTGCTTCTTGTAACTGGCCAACCAGACCGGGCCCGGCGCGCCATGGTTCTGCGCAAGCCAGGTATGCAGGTCCGCCCGTGAGCGGATGGTCACGATCGGCGCAGTGTCGGCAGCACCCATCAGATTGGCCTTTCTCCGCGTGCCAGCATCGCCACGAACTCTTCCAGCTTGCGCGCGCGGGTTTCCGGGCGCTTGGCGGTTGTCAGGCGATAGTAGATGGCAAAACGGTTCTTGCGATCAAGGGTCGGCAATGCCGCTGCCGCCGCCGGGTTCTGCGCAATGGCTTGCAGAAAATCGTCCGGCAGGTCCGCCCCTCGGCCCCCGGAATAGGCGCGTTCCCAGCGCCCATCGGACTTTGCTGCGGCGACATGGGCCAGACCGGCCAAAGTCATCCGCCCCGCCGCGATCAGTTTTTCGGCATGGGCGGTGTTCTTCGCGCTCCATGAAGACCCTGTCTTGCGGGGGGTGAAGCGCTGCATCCACTGAGTTTCGTTTACGGTCTTGCGGATGCCGTCGATCCAGCCATGGGCTATGGCCCCGATCACGGCCTGCTCCCAGTCAATCGAGGGCGGGCCGCCCTTCTTGTGATACAGGACCCAGACCTCCGTCGCATCAGGATGGGCGGCAAGCCAGCGCCACCAGTCATCCGGTGTGGCGAAGGGAAGGGGGCTGGTCATCCCCAGCAACTGCCGTGGGTGCTGACCGTGCCAAAGACCACGTCGTGCATGATCCGTCCCGGCATCAGGGTGAATGCCCCTGCGATCACCAATGCACCCAAAAACAGCAGTTTCATCCCGCGGGCGTGTTGGGCAATCCGGTGTTGTCGGGCGCGGTGGATCGCGAAGGGCAGCGTTGCGAGGGTCAGGATCGACAGCAGGTGGATGATCGAAAAAGGGCCAACGGTACAGATCGTGTGGATGAAGAAGGAAGAGCCCGCAACAACCACCATCAGGATCGCCCAAGCCCAGCCCATCACGCGATGCGATGGGGTGCCTTTGGGACGGTACAACTGGACCGCCCCCAAGACGATGGCCAGCAACGCGGGAAAAGCATGCATGCGAACGGCAAGACCTGCGGACAAAAGCGGGGAAAGCGTCATGCGAAGGGCTCCTTTCCTAAGGGAACGCCAAGAATGGCTCTGACAAAATACCGGGAGCCGAAATCGCGGGCAAGATCCTAGTGGGCCGCAGCCCAGTTAACCCCCTGCCCAGCCTCGACAATCAGCGGAACCTTCAGACTGACTGCCGGGTGTGACGCGCCTTCCATCACGGCTTTCGCCGTTTTGATCAGCACGTCGGCTGCACTTTCGTCAACTTCGAACAGCAGTTCGTCATGAACCTGCAGCAGCATCTTGGCGGGGATGTCTGCGATGGCTTGGGGCATCCGGATCATGGCGCGGCGGATCACGTCGGCCGCCGTGCCCTGAATCGGTGCGTTGATGGCGGCGCGTTTGGCGAAACCGGCACCCGGGCCCTTGGCATTGATCTCTGGCGTGTGGATCTTGCGGCCGAACAGGGTTTGCACGTAGCCATGTTCCTGCGCGAATTTCACCGTCGCGGCCATGTATTCCTTGATGCCGGGGAAGCGCTCGAAATAGCGGTCGATGAAGCCCTGCGCCTCGGCCCGCGGAATGCGCAGGTTTCGGGCAAGGCCGAAGCCCGAGATTCCGTAGATCACCCCGAAGTTGATCGCCTTGGCGCGGCGGCGAATGTCAGAAGTCATCTGGTCCAGCGGCACGTTGAACATTTCCGAGGCGGTCATGGCGTGGATGTCGATCCCATCGCGGAACGATTGCTGCAGAGCGGGGATGTCCGCGACATGGGCCAGAATGCGCAGTTCGATCTGCGAATAGTCCAGCGAGACCAGAAGCTTGCCCTTGGGCGCCACGAAGGCCTCGCGGATGCGGCGGCCTTCTTCGGACCGCACCGGAATGTTCTGCAGGTTAGGATCGGACGAGGCAAGACGCCCGGTCACAGCGCCGGTGATCGAATAGCTGGTATGGACCCGCCCGGTTTCGGGGTTGATGTATTCCTGCAAGGCATCGGTGTAGGTGGATTTCAGCTTGGACAACTGCCGCCAATCCAAGACTTTGCCGGGCAATTCATGCTCGGTCGCCAGGTCCTCCAGAACGTCTGCCCCGGTGCCATAGGCGCCATTCTTGCCCTTTTCCCCACCGGGCAGGCTCATCTTGTCAAACAGGATCTCGCCCAGTTGCTTGGGGGATCCCACATTGAACTTCTCGCCCGCAAGGGTCTGGATCTCTTCCTCCAAGGCGGCCATCTTCTGCGCGAAGGCGCCCGACATGCGGGAAAGCGTCTGGCGGTCGACCTGAATGCCCGCCATCTCCATCTCGGCCAGAACCGGGACGAGTGGGCGTTCAAGCGTCTCGTAGACCGTCGTCACCCGAGCCTTGTGCAAGGTGGGCTTGAACGCTTGCCACAGGCGCAGCGTCACATCGGCATCCTCGGCGGCATATTTGACAGCGGTGTCGATGGCGACCTTGTCGAAGGTCACAGCACTTTTGCCGGAACCGATCAAGTCTTTGATCGGGATGGGTTTGTGATTCAAATAACGCTCGGACAATTCATCCATGCCATGGTTGTGAATGCCCGCGTACATGGCGTAGGACATCAGCATGGTGTCGTCGATGGGTGCCACGTTCACGCCAAGCCGGGCGAAGATCTTGGCGTCATATTTCATGTTCTGTCCGATCTTGAGGACGGCATCATCCTCCAGCAGCGGCTTAAGAAGCGAGATCGCCAAATCGCGCGGCATCTGCCCTTCGGTCACGGTCAGGGCCCCCAGCAGGTCTCCGGTGCCGGTGCGATGAAACAGAGGGATATAGGCCGCCTGACCGGGGTCGACGCACAAGGAAATGCCGACGATTTCCGCCTGCATTTCGTCAAGGCTGGTGGTTTCGGTGTCCACCGCCAGATAGCCGCGTTCGCGGGCGCGGGCGATCCATCGGGCCAGCGTTTCGGCGTCCTGAATGCAGGTATAGGCGGCGTGGTCAAAGGGCATGGCCTGAGTCTCGGGCGCGTCATGGGCGCCTGCCACCTCATAGCCTTTGCCCTCGTCCAATGCTGGCGCTGCGACTTTCAGCTTGTCGGACACGCGGCGGATCAGGGTCTGGAATTCCATCTCTTTCAGGAAAGCCATGACGGTCTCCGGCTCGGGCGCGCGCAGTTCCAGACTGGCAAGGTCCAGATCAATCGGCGTGTCATCCTTCAGCGTTACCAACTGGCGCGACATGCGGATCTTGTCGGCATTGTCCACCAAAGCCTCGCGCCGTTTGGGTTGCTTGATCTCACCCGCCCGGGCCAGAAGCGTATCAAGGTCGCCGTATTCCTGAATGAGCAGCGCTGCCGTCTTCAGGCCGATCCCCGGCGCGCCCGGCACGTTGTCCACCGAATCCCCCGCGAGGCTTTGCACGTCCACCACCCGATTGGGGGCAACGCCGAACTTCTCCATCACCTCATCCAGACCAAGGCGCTTGTTCTTCATCGGATCATGCATGTCGACGCCATCGCCGATCAACTGCATCAGATCCTTGTCCGAGGACAGGATGGTCACCGTCCCACCTGCGGCACTGGCGCGCTTGGCCAAAGTGGCAATGATGTCATCCGCCTCGTATCCCGGCAGTTCAATGCAGGCGACGTTGAAGGCGCGGGTGGCGTCGCGGGTCAGGGGGAACTGCGGGCGCAGATCCTCGGGCAGGGGCGGGCGGTTGGCCTTGTACTCGGGGTAGATGTCATTGCGGAACGTCTTGGCCCCGGCATCGAAAATGACGGCGATATGGGTGGGGGCGTTCTGGTTGCGGGTCGTCGTCAGCTCTCCCCACAGCAGGTTGCAAAAGCCCGCCACCGCCCCGACAGGCAGCCCATCCGACTTGCGGGTCAGCGGCGGCAAGGCGTGATAGGCCCGAAAGATGAAGGCCGAGCCGTCGATGAGATGAAGATGGTGGCCTTTGCCGAACGTCATGGGGGTCTTCCTTGGTCAGAACGAGGTCAATACTGCCACGAACCGGGCGGATCTGCCACTGGCACCCGGGTTGAAGGTGGCAACACCCTAAGGCTTGGACAATCCGGCCGCCTTCATCAGATCGGCCGTGAGCGGCGCATGCAGGATCGTGGCGTCAGGCTGCATCAGTTTGTCGCCATCTTCGGTCGACAGTGTTGCGGCGTCCGTCGACAGCGCCGGGGCGAGAAGCTTGGGGTCAAAGGGGCACCGGGCATAGGACATAGCAAAGGCGCCATCTGCCTGCCCCGTGGCGGAGTACTGGTTCGCATGGGCCACCGTATCGAACGTGGTGGTCTTGATGAAATCCGGCGTGATCTGGTCGATCACGTCATGCAGGAAAGAGCCGACATCCGGCAAGATCCCGTTCAGCGTGCTGCCGCAGGTTTCAAGCCTGTGCGCCGCGTCGTAGGTGCACTGCCCCTTGTCCATGACCAGATAGTGCAAGGATTTGCTGGCCTTGAACGCCTCCAGGTCCACGACGTAGAAGATGTAAGAGCCCGACTTGTCCTGCGTGAAAAAGCTCAGGGCACAGCGGGTAAGATCGTCGGGGCTGGGTGCCGCTGGCGTGCCCGCCGTGGTGAAAGTGCCAGTGAAAGGATAATCATCGGCCTTTGCCGGCACCGTCAAGGCCATAGCCACCCAGAAAGCCAAACTCGCAGATCGAATGAAGTGCATGGCCAAATCCTTTTTGCTGCCGTCGTCAGATTGGCACAATCGGGATGGCCGGGCTATGGTTTCAGTGGTCGCTGTGGGCGTGGGCGCGGTCGATTTCAAACCGCTTGTCGCAGTAGCCGCATTCAACGAAACCTGTGTCCTCGGGAATGGTCAGCCAGACGCGGGGATGCCCCAAGGCCCCTACACCGCCATCGCACGCGACTTTCCAAGAGGTCACCAGTTCGGTTTTCGGCGCGGCTTGGGTCATGGACTTATCCCGGATCATGTTGTCGACCTTGCCATTCTAACCGCTGGAACGCTGGCCACAAGGCCCGGTGATCCCCCGCCCGTCATCGGCAGGATCCCGTCTTGGGGTGGGCTTTGCTGTGTCGGACAGTTGCCGTCGGTCCTGCTTTGTGTCAGTCGCACACTTTCGCTTCACAACGATCACAAAGACGATGACACACATGCTTCTTTCCACCGAAGACCAAGCCATGCTGATGAAGGCCCTGCAAAGCAAATCCGCGGATGTCGTGCAGGCCCGGATGGCCAACGCCCTGCTTCTTTTGTCCGATGGCCTGTCGGTCGAGGATGTGGCCGGGCTGTTGTACCTGACCGAGGATGTTGTGGCGGGCTGGCAGAAGATATTTGCCAAACGGATCGGGAAGGCCGCCTGATGGCGCAGTTCCTCGTCACCCATTCCGGCGGATTTCATGCGGACGAACTGATGTCCACCGTGATCCTGACCCGGCTTTACCCGGCGGCGCGCGTGGTTCGCAGCCGCGCGGCAGAGTGGATCACGCCGGCCAGCGACCGCATCATCTACGATGTGGGTGGCAAGTATGATGCGGCGGCGCGGATTTTCGACCATCACCAGCGTGGCGCGCCCCTGCGGTCGGATGGCCAGCCGTTCAGCTCTTTCGGATTGATCTGGAAGCACTTTGGCCGATCCTATCTGGTGGCCTCTGGCGTGCCAGATCCGCAGGTCGAGGCGATCTGGGCCTCGTTCGACGCCAGCTTTGTCCTGCCGGTGGATCTGGTGGACAATGGCGCTGTCAGTCTTTCCGTCGCAGGTCCCTTGGCCGGTATGACCCTGCCCGGCCTTTTGGAAACGCTGAAACCCGATTTCGACGAGACCGACCCCGAGGCGGAGACGCGCGCCTTCCACTCGGCCCTGACCATCGCCCGCGCCTTCGTCGAGGCGCGCGTGTCGCGCAGTGCCGCCAAGTTGCGTGCCGAAGGTGTGGTCCATCAGGCCATCGTGACGGCAGGCGCTGGCCGTGTGCTGGAATTGCCGATGGGCATGCCCTTCCGCCCGGCAATCGTGAAGTCCGGCGCCGATCATCTGCTGTTCGTTGTTCACCCCCGCGACAAGGACTGGTGCCTCACCGGCATCCGCCGTGCGGATGATGGGTTTGAACTGCGCGCGGATTTGCCCCTCACCTGGGCAGGGCTGACCGGGGCCGACCTTGAGGCGGCCTGTGGCATTGCGGGCGCCATCTTCTGCCACAACGGCCGTTTCATCGCCGCGGCAAAGACACGCGAAGCCGCTTTGGCGATGGCTGACCTTGCGGTGGCCGAGGCTGTCGGGCGCGCCGCCTAAGCGCCCATATACAGGCGGCGGCTGATCTGATCCTCAAGGCTCAGCCAGCGCCGGCCAATCTCGCCACTGGCGCGGTGATCGGCGGCAGTCCGGCGCAGGGTGTCAAGGCGGTCTGGCGGCAGAGATTGCGCGGCATCCAATTCCTCGGCGATAGCGATGAAGGTTTGCGCCGCCTCCAGCCCGCCCAGGCGGGGGGCGGCGTCCTGCGTGACGAAATCCTCAAACGTCAGGCTTGGGGTCCAGCTGAAGCGGGCAAATGCCAGATAGGACAGTTCTACAGTGGCCTGATAGGGCGAGGGCTCGCCCCAGATCGTGAGGCCATTCATCCCGGTCCTGTCACAGACCCGTGCCATGTCAGCAAAGACGCGGGCGTTCAGGGCGTAGCGCTCTGACCTTTCATCGCCGTTCCACTGACTGGCAAACTGGCAGCGCAGGACATTGGGCTGCGTGGGCAGGCTTTCGACATAGCCGCGCTTCAGGCCTTGCTGGATGCGCGACCAGTAGCTGCGGTTGGTCGTGTGCTGGTAGATACCACCCTTGGGCAGGCGGCGCTGCGCTTCGTGGGCGACAGGGTCCAGCAGGTTATCCCACTGGATTTCCGAGTAAATCCACAGGTCCGGCTTGATCGCCTTGGCGGTGCGGTACAGCCTTGGAAAGTTGTCGGCCATGTCGGTGTGGGACCAGTAGTCGCCATGCACCTCCCGCCGCCGCGCCGCCTCGCGTTCATTATCCCGCCGCGCCACGCAGCGGGCACAGCCGCAGACGCCATAGTCGCCAGCCTCGATGTTGATGCCGCCGATGTCGAAGGTCTCGGTCAGCCAAGCTACGCCCTCCTCCATCCAAGCCATGGTCTCGGGCGCGGAGGGGCAGGCGGAGAGGGTGTAATCCGACTTCGGGAAGTTGAGCGGGAAGGCGAGGTCGGCGATCTGGAAGCCCACGCCCTTTTCCAGCGTCGCTGCATGCTGCGGGTTCTGGCGCAGCCAGGTGGCGAGGTTGTATTTGCTGGCGCCCTCCCAATAGACCCCGCCATAGGATCCAATCGCAATGCCCGGCAGGATGCGCACGCCGCGCTCGGTGGCGTAGCGGCAAAGCTCCTGCGCGGCTTCAACGCCTCCGTGCGGGTCGCGCAGGAATCCGTAGATCACGATGGCGGCGATCTTGTTCCGGCTGCAGAAATCCACGCAGCGCTTGTAATCGCGCAGGAAGCCCGAGGGCGGCTTGCCATAGGGGTTGAAGACGCCGATTTCCTGCTGGCCAATCTGGGACAACTCCCAGTTGGTCGAATGATCCCAGGTCCAGAAGGTGCGGTAGGTCAGGCCGGGGGTCTGATCGGTCTGGGTGACGGTCAGGCGGGCGGGGTTCTCGCCGCCCTTGGCGATCAACTCCTCCACCCCGAAGATGACGCCCGAGAAGGGGCCGCCGGTCACCGTGACCTCTGGCCCGTTCACGGTGATGCGGAAACTGCCTTCGGGGCGGGATGGGTCCGTCTTCAGATGCAGTGCTGCCCGCCCGCTGGCCTGCCCTGACTGCCAGTCCAGACCCGGAAACGCTTCCGTCAAGCGCCGAAAAGCATGCGGAGACTGGCCAACCCCGCTGACGATGACCGTTCCTGACAGAGCCTGTTCCATTCAGATCCCTCCGGTTCTGTCGGAAGGCTAGGACGGGTTCGGGCACCTGTCCAGTTCAGTGATCGTCGTCGTCCTCGCTGCGCAGCAGCCCCATGATCTCGCGTTTCATGGCGATGAAGGCGGGGTCGAGGACGATATCCCCAACGCGCGGCCTTGGGAAATCGACCGTCAGCACCTTGCGGATTTGCCCAGGACGGCCGGACATGACGAAGACGCGGTCGGCCAGCAGGATGGCTTCCTCGATGTCATGGGTGACGAACAGGACCGTCTTTTGGCTGTGATCCCAGACCCTCAGCAGCAGACGCTGCATGGTGTGGCGGGTTTGGCTGTCGAGCGCGCCGAAGGGTTCGTCCATCAACAGGACGGCCGGGTCATTGGCCAGCGCCCGCGCAATCGCCACGCGCTGTTTCATGCCGCCGGAAAGCTGCGCGGGGTAGTGGTTGCGGAAGGTGGCAAGGCCCACCTCCTCAAGATAATGATCCACAAGCTTCTTGCGATCCGCCTCTGCAAGGCCGCGACGGCGTGGCCCGTATTCCACATTCTGCGCCACGGTCAGCCAGGGGAACAGGGTATAGCTTTGGAACACCATCCCGCGGTCTGGTCCCGGTCCGGAAATGCCTTTCCCGTCAACGGTGATCGACCCGCCCGTCCGCGTCTCAAGTCCCGCGATCAGGTACAGCAGGCTCGACTTGCCGCAGCCCGAAGGCCCGACGATCACGGCAAACTCGTTGGGCTTCACGTCCAGTGAAATGCCGTCCAGCGCCAGAACGGTCTTTGCGCCGCGGCCATAGCGCAGCGTGACATCGGAAATGGTGATATCGGCGGAAGTGGTCATGTCAGGCAGCCCAAGGGGCGATCACCCGGCGCAGCAGACGGAAGCCCTGATCGGTGATCAGCCCCAGAATGCCGATCATGGCGATGGCGAGGAAAATGATATCAACCTGAAAGCCGCGCATGGCTTTCAGGCTCATGTAGCCCAGACCGGCCTTGGCGGCGACCAGTTCGGCCACGACAAGATAGGTCCAGGCCCAGCCGACCGTCACGCGCAGGATGTCCAGAACGGCGGGCAGGGTGGCTGGAAAGACAATGTGGCCCACCGTGGTCGACCGTTTGGTGCCCAGCGTATAGGCGGCGTTCACCAGGTCTCGCGGCACCGAACGCGCCGCGTCGGCAATCATCACCAGCTGTTGGAAGAAGGTGCCGAAGATGATCACCGCCACCCGCTCGTTCAGGCCAATCCCGATCCACAGGATGAACAGCGGCACAAACGAGGTCACCGGCAGATAGCGGATGAAGTTCACCAGCGGGTCCAGCGCGGCCTGCACCGCCTTGTAGGTGCCCATGTAAAGCCCCAGCGGCACCGCCACGATTGACGACACCACAAAGCCTATCAGCACCACCTGTGCAGAGGCGATCGTGTTGTCCCAAAGCGAACCGTCCGCGGCCAGCTTTGCTGCGGTTTCCAGCACTTTGCCGGGGGTGGGCAGGAACATCGACGGCACATGGTCGCCATCGGCCAGAAACATCCAGCCGCCGATGACCAGACACCAGACCAGCGCGCCCAGCGTCACCGACAGGCCCGCAGAAATCGGGTGATACGGCACGAGGGCCGCAGAAAGTGCGGATTTTTCAGCCACTTGTGGCACCTTGTGTGAAAGAGCCGGGGTCAAGGCCCCGGCACCCTGTCATTTCGCCAGGAAGGAGGTATCGACGAGATCGTCGTATTTCACATCCATGTGCAGCTTGCCAAGCCCGCCCCAGATCTCGCTGCCCAAGGCCACCAACTTGCCGGATTCGCCCGTGGTGCCGTCCTTGAAGAACGCGGCATTGCGGTCCTTGCCGTAGAACGCCACCCCGGCGGCAGAGGCCGCGAAGTCCTTCGGGTCTGACAGCCAGCCACCGACACCCTTGGCCATGATCGCATAGGCCTTGTCCTGATTGGCCAGAAGGTATTCGTGAGCCTTCTCCAGCCCGGCCACCAGCGCCTTCACATCATCCGGATGGTCCTTGATGGTGTCACAGCGCAGCGCGATCACGTCCACGATCAGGCCCGGGGTCTTGTCGGAAGAAATCAGCACCTGGCCCACGTGTTGATCCTTGGCCAGCGTCAGATGCGGCTCCCAGGTCACGGCGACCGGAACCTGCCCGGCCATGAAGGCGGCGGCGGCATCGTCGGCGGTCATGTTGACCACGTTGACGTCCTTTTCCGACATTCCGTTTTGTTTCAACAGGATGTTGAACCAGAACTGGCTGACCGAGCCTTCGTTCATCGCCACATCCTTGCCCTTCAGATCGGCGAAGGTCTTCACATCCGTACCGGCCAGAATGCCGTCACCGCCGTGGCTGTCATCCAGCGCATAGACGGCCTTGAAGCACATGTCGGGGGTGCGGTACTTCATGATCTCGTCAATCGTGGCGGCGGTGCCCTGCAACTCGCCACTGGCCACGCCCGCCATCGTCAGAGAGCCTTCCTCGATGATCTGCGGATCGACGGTCAGGCCCAAGTCACTGAAATAACCCAGTTCTTTTGCCAGAAAGATTTCGCCATAGCCGACCCATGTCGTCATGCCGAGCTTGATTTCCCCAGCATCCGCCGCACCCGGCAGGGCCATCAGGCCCGCCAGCGCCACGCCGGACAGAAACGCGGATTTGGTCATCCTAAACTCCCTGTTCATCGCATCCTTGCGACGCATTCGTTGGCGCAGAAAGCAAACATGCTTCCTTGCAGGACACAATGACGGAATTTCACCCCGATGATAAGGCTTTTCCTTCGCAGGAGTTTGCCCGAAAATTAGGCAGACGCTGGGGTGGAGCGTCTTCCGGCGGCCCGCAAGACCCAAGGCTGCGCAACACCCCGGTACGGGGCGCAAGGGCTTGCGGACGCTGGATTAATCGGCATGATTTGGGGGGAAAACGCTGTCTTCTTTGCGTCTTCCTTCTGTCTTCCTTCCGTCTCTACGCGCGGAGGGGGTGGGGTGTGTTAACCATGATTGGCGAATCGGGGGAGAACATGGATTTGAGGGTCCGTCTGTTTCAGCTTTTCGGTAGGGTCGGGCGCCAAGATGGCAAGTTAGTGCTGTGCTGCGCTTTTCTTTCCTGCCTTTGGCTTTCTGTCCTTTCGGGACTTCTTCCAAAGGCGAATGCGTACACGTCCCGGCCAGTTTCTGAGGCTCCGGAAGGGCCGCAATTTCTTTGTGCATTTGTCATCAGCGATATGATCAAGATTGACGCCAGACTTGGCATCATGGGGGAGTGTCGCAAACCTGAGGCGCAGGTCGTCAAGCTTTCGGACTCTCGGATCGACGTTGAAATGTCATTTCAAAGTACCGATTGGCGCACCAGTCCACTTGGGTTCACAGGAGAGTTGACCAAACCCTCGTCCGATTTCCCGGCCATCTCCGACGATCTCAACTCGGTTTTGGAATGCTTGCGTCGGCCCGTTTCCAACTGCCAGCAGAAGTCATTTCCCGCAGAAGCGGTTGCGTTTCTGGAGCGTGCTTCGCAAGGGCCGGATTTCGTTTCGCATCTGACCGGGACGGTGGACAAAGACGGGAAAGTTGCCTCAGACATCACTCTGAACGCTTTTGTCTACTTAACGGATGCAGGGAGCGCCGTTCTAATCCCCATGGAACCCATTCAGGTTGGTTCGTACGCTTCACGCCCCTACTGGCTTTTCATCAAGAGCCGCTTGAAGGTTGGGTCTTAGCATTGATGGCACGGCGTGATGTCGACCGCCGAACAGGCGGTCACCGAACCCCCTTCCGCTTGCCTTGAAACCCTCGCAAGATGCCTCCGGAGGTGATCCATGTCGCAACTTTTCTCACTCTCGGGGCGGGTGGCTTTTGTGACGGGGGCCAGTCGGGGGCTGGGGGCTGCCATGGCCTTGGGGCTTGCCGAGGCGGGGGCGGATTTGATTTTGACGGCGCGGAGTTTGGCGGCGTTGGAGGGGACCACCGCGCGGATCAGGGCTTTGGGGCGGGGGGTGAGGTGCCTCGCGCTGGATCAGGCGGAGGTGGCGGCGATTGGGCCGGCGCTGGAGGGGCTGGAGGTGGATATTCTGGTCAACAATGCGGGGGTGGAGGAGGTGATGCCCTCCACCGAGGTGACGCCGGACTTGTGGGACAGGATTGTCGATACCAACCTGAAGGGCGCGTTTTTCACGACGCAGGCGGTGGGCAAAGGGATGCTGGCGCGGGGGCGGGGGGCGGTGGTTAATCTGGCCTCGCTCACCTCGTTCGTGGGGGTGCCGACGGCGGTGCCTTATGGGTCTTCGAAATCGGGGATCTTGGGCATGACGCGGGCTTTGGCTGCAGAATGGGCGGGGCGGGGGGTTAGGGTCAATGCGATTGCGCCGGGGTATTTCCGGACGGATTTGACAGACGTGTTTTACCGGGACGCGGCCTGGGCCGAGGCGATGCTGGGCAAGATCCCGCAGGGGCGCTTTGGGCAGGGGCAGGATCTGGTGGGGGCGGTGGTGTTCTTGGCCTCTGACGCATCGGCCTATATCACCGGCCAGTGCATCGGCATTGATGGTGGTTATCTCGCCTCGATCTAGGGGCTTTGCGGGGGAGGGTGCGAACATGGTGCAGGTCAATGTGGTGAAGCTGGCGGGGCTGTCAGCCGAGGGGCGCGCGGCCCTGCTGCGCCGGTCGGAAACCGATCTGAGCGGGTTTTTCGATACGGTGCGCCCGATCATCGCGGCGGTGCGGGCCGAAGGTGACGCAGCCCTCGCCCGCTTTGGCCGCGATCTGGACGGCGCAGAGGGGCTGACCGCTGCCACCCTGAAGGCCTCGGAGGCGGAGTTTGACGAAGCGTTTGCGCTTCTGGAGCCGGACCTGATCGAGACGATCCGCTATGCCCTGACCAACATCCGCAGCTTCCATCAAGAGCAGCTTCCGGACCCGATGGTCCTGAAGGAAATCCGCCCCGGCGCTTTTGCGGGGGACCGTTTCACGCCCTTGCGGTCGGTCGCGCTGTATGTGCCGCGCGGCAAGGGCAGCTTTCCCTCGGTCACCATGATGACCTCGGTTCCCGCTGTGCTGGCAGGGGTGACGGATGTGGCGATCTTCACGCCACCAACCTCGGATGGAAAGGTGGATGCCGCGACGCTGGTGGCGGCGCGGTTGGCGGGGGTGAACACGGTCTACAAGGTGGGTGGCGCGCAGGCCGTGGCGGCGGCGGCTTACGGGACGCAGACGGTGAAGAAGGCGATCAAGATCGTCGGGCCCGGCTCGCCCTATGTCGTGGCGGCCAAGCGGTTGCTGTCGGATGTGATCGACCCCGGCCTGCCGGCGGGGCCTTCCGAGTGCATCATCTTCGACGATGGCACGGTGCATGGTGGATTGGCCGCGCTGGACCTGCTGATCGAGGCCGAACATGGCCCGGATTCCTCGGCCTGGCTGGTGACGACGTCGCAAACCGTGGTGGCGCAGGCGCTGGAGGCGCTGCCGGCCCATTGGGCGCAGATGACCCCGCAGCGCCAGTCATTCTCGCAGACGGTTCTGACCGGGCGGTCCGGGGGGATCATTCTGGCGCCCTCGCTGGCCGAGGCTTACGCGTTCATCAACGACTATGCGCCCGAGCATCTTGAGGTGCTGTCCACCCGTCCCTTCGAACACCTTGGCGAACTGACCGAGGCTGCCGAGATTCTGCTGGGGCCGCATACCCCGGTGACGGTGGCCAACTTCTGCCTTGGGCCCAACAATGTGCTGCCGACCTCTGCCGGTGCGCGCAGTCACGGCCCGCTGTCGGTCAGCGATTTCATGAAGCGCAGTTCGATCGGCTATGTCACGGCCAAAGCCTGGCCGGAATTGGCGTCACACGCCCGCAAATTGGCCGAGTACGAGGGGTTCCCCGGCCATGCCAATGCCGCCGGCCCGATGCGGACGCCTTATCTTGGGCAGGGGTGAGGCTGTTACAAAACCTTCACTGGTGCAGCGCCCGCAGGCTTCTATGGTCGGCGCATGACCACGCAACCTGACAGCGGACTGCGCGCCTATGCGGCGGTGACGGCGGCCTATTGGGCCTTCATGCTGTCGGATGGCGCTTTGCGGCTGCTGGTCTTGCTGCAGTTCAACGGCCTGGGCTTCAAGCCCGTGCAACTGGCCTGGCTGTTCGTGCTGTATGAACTGGCTGGCGTGGTGACCAATCTTTATGCGGGCTGGATCGCGGCGCGCTTTGGCCTTGCCGCCACGCTTTATGGCGGTCTGGCCCTGCAAATCGCCGCCCTTGTGGCCCTGGCGCAGCTGGACCCGGCGTGGAGCATCCCGGCCTCGGTCGCGTTCGTCACGGCGGTGCAGGGCGCCTCGGGGGTGGCGAAGGACTTGGCCAAGATGTCCTCCAAATCCGCCGTGAAAGTTCTGGCCCCGACGGGAGAGGGTGCGCTGTTTCGCTGGGTTGCGGTGCTGACCGGGTCCAAGAACGCGGTAAAGGGGTTGGGCTTCTTCCTTGGTGCCTCTTTGCTGGCTTTGGCGGGGTTCAAGGCGTCCGTCTGGGGCATGGCCGGGGTCTTGGCCCTGATCCTGCTGGCGGTGGTGGTCTTGTTGCCCAAGGGTCTGCCCCCGGGCCGCAAGGCGGCGAAAATTGCGCACATCTGGTCAAGCGACAGGCGGATCAACCGGCTTTCCTTGGCCCGCATGTTTCTGTTCGCCGCGCGGGATGTTTGGTTCGTGGTTGGCATCCCTGTGTATTTTCAGGCGGTTCTGTCAAACGGCACGCCTGAAAGCCAGCGGACGGCGTTCTATCTGATTGGCGGGTTCATGGCCGTCTGGACCATCGCCTACGGCGCGGTTCAGGCCGCCGCCCCGCAGCTTTTGCAGGCCAAGGGCAGGCCCGAGGCGGCGATCGTCGCCCAAGCCGTTCTTTGGGTGGCGCGCCTGACGCCGATTCCTGTGGTGTTGGCGGCCCTGTCCCTGGCCGCCCCCGCCGCTTGGTTCACCCTGACTTTGGTGCTGGGCCTGTTGGCGTTCGGATTTGTCTTTGCGGTGAACTCCTCGGTCCATTCCTACCTGATCCTCGCCTTCTCGCGGTCCGAACGGGTGACGATGGACGTGGGCTTTTACTACATGGCCAATGCGGCGGGACGGCTTTTGGGCACCGCGCTGTCGGGGATCAGCTATCAGGTCGGTGGGTTGCCGTTGTGCCTTGCCACGGCCGGAGGGATGGCCGCGGCAAGTTGGGCAGCGATGCGCCGGCTTTAAAGCCCGTTGGCCTTGGCGATGAAGTCGGACAGATGCGGCACGTAATCCTCTGCCCCATCCCCGCCCGTCGCCATCGCCAAAGCGTAGGAATTCTTCACCGCACTGGCCATCGGCGTGGCCACGGTATTGGCGTTGGCCATCGATTCCACATAGCGCATGTCCTTGTAGGCATTGGCCAAGGTAAACCGATGCGCCTCGCGGTTGCCTTCCAGGGCGTAGCCCATGAAGGTCTGATAGAAGCCGCAATCCATCCGCCCGCCACGGATCACCTTGTCGAACTCGGACACCGGAATGCCTACCTTGCGCGACAGGGCCAGCGCCTCGGAGTAGAGCGCGGCGTAGCCCAGGGACAGGAAGTTGTTCAGAAGTTTCATCTTGTGGCCATCGCCCACCGCCCCGATGTGGACGATCTTGCCCGCCCATGTCGCGATGATTGGCTGCACCCGGGCGAAGACCGCGTCCGACGCCCCCACCATGCAATCCAGCATCCCGGCCCAAGCCTCTTTCGGTGTCCGGCTCAGCGGGGCGTCAATGAAATCCACCCCAACCTCGGCCAGTTCGGCCGCCAACCGCAGCGTGATGGTCGGATCAGAGGTGGAGCAATCGACGATCAGCGCCCCCTTGGCCAGCCCCGGTTTCAGCGCGGCAACGGCGGCGGCCACCTCGGGCGCGCCGGTGAGGCACAGAAAGATCACGGTGCAGGCCTTGGCCATCTGGTCCAGCGAAGCGACCTCGACAGCGCCCCTTGCGACCAGATCCTCCACCGCTTCGCGCTTGCGATGCGCGATGACGGTCAGGGGGTAACCCTTTTCCACGATGTTCTTGGCCATGCCGTGGCCCATCAGGCCGGTTCCGATAAAGCCTATGCGTTCAGTGGTCATGATGGGTCTCCGGGTCAGGCAGGTTGAAACGATGGCGCAGGTCGGCCAGTTGGGCCGGGGTCAGGGTGCGCAGGGCGTGGTTTTGCAGCAGAAGGAACAGCTTGGCGGTCTCCTCCAGCTCTTCTGTCGCATATTGCGCGTTTGCCAGCGAGGTTCCAGCCACCACCGGCCCGTGATTGGCCAAAAGCACCGCGTGGTGACGGCTTGCCAAGGCGCGCACGGCATGGGCGAGGTCGGGATCACCGGGCGCAAAATAGGGCACCAGCGGAAGGCGGCCCACGCGCATGACGTAATAGGCGGTCAGGGCGGGCAGCACATCGCCCGGGTCCGCATCCCGCAAGATGCTGACAGCGGTGGCGTGGGTGGAATGCAGATGCACAACCGCCGCGGCGTCCGGCCTTTCGCCATACATGGAAAAGTGCAGGACGGCTTCCTTGGTCGGCGCATCCCCCGACACCAGCCGGCCCTTGGCGTCAAACAGCGACAGCCTGACCGGGTCGAGCGCGCCGAGTGAAGCATTGGTCGGTGTCATCAGCCAGCCCCCGTCCGGCAGGCGGACCGAGATGTTCCCGCTTGACCCCGCCGTCAGGCCCCGGTCGAACAGCGAGGCGCCAACGCGGCAGATTTCGTCCCGTGCCTTGGTGACGTCAGTCATCTTCGGTCTCCAGCAGCGACCAGGCCTTCAGCAGGAAATCCGGCCCGCCGAAATTGCCCGATTTCAGCGCCAGCGCCAGATCTGGTCCGCCGATGGACCGCGTCCAGGGCACCCCGGGGGAAATCTCTGGCCCGATCTGCAACTGGCTCACGCCCAACGCCGCCACCACCGCCCCCGAGGCTTCGCCACCGGCGATGATAAAGCGTTCAAAGCCCCGCGCGTTCAGCATCTGCGCCACTGTGGCCAGGGTGGCTTCGACCAGACTGCCGGACTGCTGCGAACCAAGCCGGGCCTGAATGGCTTGCAAGACGGCAGGTTCGACGCTGGAATAGATCACCGGGGTGCTGTCGGAGGGCTGTGCGTTGACCCAATCCGCCAGATCCGCAGCGCTTTGCCGCCCTGCCGCCAAGGCCTCGACCTCCAATGCCAGCGTTGGCAGGCCCGCCGCCTTGGCCGCAGCGATTTGCCCCCGGGTCGCCTGCGAGCAGGACCCCGCCAAGACCGCTGCACGGCCCCGCGGCGCGCGCATCCGGGTTTGCGGCGGGGTTGGCTTGGCCACGAACTGCGGCGCAAGACCAAGGGCAATGCCAGACCCGCCTGTCACCAGCGCCATATCGGAACAGGCGGCCCCAAGACTGCGCAGATCGTCATCCTCCAACGTGTCGACGATCAGGATGCGCTGTCCGGCATCCCGCGCGGTGGCGAAGGCGTCGCGCAGGGCGGCCGGCCCTTTGCGGATCGTGGCAATCGGCACCAGTCCGACGGCAAGGCGGGTCTGCCGCCCCAGCACCCGCACCAGGTTGGCGTCGCGCATCGGGTTCAGCGGGTGGTCCTTCAGCGGGCTGTCCGACAAAAGCTGGTCGCCGACAAAAAGGTGCCCCCGGTAAACCGTCCGCCCCGCCGCCGGGAAAGAGGGGCAGGCGATGGTCAGCGTGGTGCCCAACAGGTCCATCAAAGCCTCGGTGACGGGGCCTATGTTGCCGGCGTCGGTGGAATCGAAGGTCGAGCAGTATTTGAACAGGATCTGCACCGCCCCCGCCGCCTTCAGCGCCCGTGCGGCGGCGACCGACATCGCCACCGCCTCTGTCGCGGGAATCGAGCGGGATTTCAACGCGATCACGATGGCGTCGGCCTTGGGGAAAGGCTGATCGGCCTTGGGCACGCCCATGATCTGCACAGTGCGCAGCCCGGCCCGGGACAGCATCAGGCACAGGTCGGTGGCCCCGGTAATGTCATCGGCAACTGCGCCAAATCGCATGGCTTTTCCTCAAGCTCCGACGAAAGCCTTGCTTTCCGGTCCCAAATCCGATGGCAATGCCGACAGCCCTCCATTGTCAAGCGGGCACCTCTCAGACTGGAAAGCCGAGGCCTGACATGACCGCCCCTTTGAAGATTTGCGTGATCGGTCTGGGCTCGATGGGGTTCGGCATGGCGGCCTCGTTGCTGCGCGGCGGCTTTGCGGTGACCGGAGTCGATGTGAATGCCGAGGCCATGGCGCGGTTTGCCGCCTTGGGTGGGGCGGTTGCGACCCATCCGGCAGAGGGCGCGACGGGGGCGGATGTGATTTTGTCGGTGGTGGTCAACGCCGCGCAGACCGAGGCGGTGCTGTATGGTCCGCAAGGCGCTGCAAGCGCCATGGCACAGGGGGGTGTGATCCTGTCGTGCGCCACCATGGCACCCGACGCGGCGCGCGGTTTTGCCGGGCGGGCCTTGGCTTTGGGTCTGGGCTATCTGGATGCGCCGATCAGCGGGGGCGCGGTGCGGGCGGCCGCGGGAGAGCTGACCGTCATGGCCTCGGGTGCGCCGCAGGTCTTTGCGCAGGTCCGCCCGGTGCTTCAGTGCATCGCGGCCAAGGTCTACGAACTGGGGGACGAGGCGGGGACCGGGGCGGCGTTCAAGATGGTCAACCAGTTGCTGGCCGGCGTCCATATCGCGGCAGCCTGCGAGGCGGTGACCTTTGCCAAGGCGATGAATCTGGATCTGGAAAAGGTCTATGAGGTGATCACCGCCTCGGCGGGGAATTCGTGGATGTTTGAAAACCGCGTGCCGCATATTCTGGAGGGCGACTATACCCCGCGTTCGGCGGTGGATATCTTCACCAAAGACCTTGGCATTGTCACCGACATGGGGCGCGGGATGAAGTTTCCCACGCCGATCGCGGCGATGGCGCTGCAGATGTTCGTGATGACGGCGGCGGCGGGGATGGGGCGCGATGACGATGCCTCGGTTGCCCGGATGCTGGCCGGGTTGGCGGGGCTGGACCTGCCACAGAAGGAGTAAGCCATGCCGCGCTTTGCCGCCAACCTGTCGATGATGTTCACCGAAGTCGATTTTCCCGAGCGCTTCGCTGCTGCCGCCAAGGCGGGATTTGACGCGGTGGAATATCTGTTTCCCTATGCCCACCCGCCCGCCCAGATGGCCGAGGCGTTGCAAGCCAACCACTTGACGCAGGCCCTGTTCAACCTGCCCCCCGGCGATTGGGCCGCCGGAGAGCGCGGTCTGGCCGCACTGCCCGACCGCATCGACGATTTTCGCGCTTCGGTCGCAACGGCGCTGGCCTATGCGGCGGCGACGGGGGTTGGGCGGGTCCATGTCATGGCCGGGATTGCCGAACGGTCTGACCCTGCGGCGCAAGGGGCCTACCGCGAGTCCCTGAGATTTCTGTGTGACAAGGCCGGGACGGCCGGGCTGGATGTGGTGATCGAGCCGATCAACCCGCGGGACATGCCGGGATATTTCCTCAACGATTTCAAGCAGGCCACCGATCTGATCGCCGATCTTGGCCTGCCGAACCTGAAGCTGCAGTTCGACATCTACCACCGCCAGATCCTGCATGGCGATGTTCTGAAGGGTCTGCAGGCGTTGATGCCGGTGATCGGCCATGTCCAGATCGCCGCCGTTCCGCACCGGCACGAGCCCGGCACCGGAGAGTTGGACGACCAGCGCGTCCTGCGGGCCTTGGATGACCTTGGCTACATGGGCTTTGTCGGCTGCGAATATCGCCCGGCTGCCGAGACGGTGGCAGGCCTTGGCTGGTTGCGCCCGTTCCGCCGTTAGGTCCTGCCAAGACCGAAGCGCACCACCCGGGTGATTTCGCGGTTCAGCGCCTCAAGGTCCATCGGCTTGGAGACATAACCATCCATCCCCGCCTGCAGATAGACCAGACGGTCGCGCTCCGAGGCGTCTGCGGTCATGGCGATGATGGGCCGAGGGCGGGTGCCGGGCGACGAGGCCCGGATCCGGCGCAGCGTCTCGATCCCGTCCATCTGCGGCATGTTGATGTCGAGCAGGACCAGATCAATGTCTGATCGGGTGGCTAGAATGTCGAGCGCGGCTTCCCCGCTGCTGGCCTCGACGGCGCGGCAATGCAGCAGTCCCAGATACGAGGCCGCCACCAGCCGGTTGGTGCCGATATCGTCGACGATAAGGACGGTCCGCCCCTTCACCGCCTCGTCCACGACCAGCTCGGGCTGCCGGGCCGCCTGATTCGAGGGCGCCTCGACCGGAACCCACAGCTGAAACGCGGCCCCTTGCGCCCGGCGATCTGCGGTGATGTCGCCCCCCATCCGGCGCGCAATGGCGCGGCAGATCGTCAGGCCCAGACCATAGCCCTGCGGCGCCTTGGTCGCCCGTTCGTAGCGGTTGAAGATCGTTTCTTCGTGACCCGGGGGAATGCCGCTTCCGGTATCTTCCACCACGATCCGCAAAAGATGGGGCGCCTCGAATCCGACGTGCAGGGTGACCTGACCGACCTGCGTATGTTTCAGCGCATTCGAGACGAGGTTTGACAGGCATTGCCGCAAACGGTCGAAATCCAGACAGGCCGATCTTGGCAGCGCCGGATCGAACAAAAGGACAAGACCCAGTCCTGCGGCTTCCGCCTGTGGCCGGAACAACGCCACGGCAAGGCCAATTTCTTCGCGCAGTTCGGCCTGCCGGGCGCGCAGGGCTATGCGGCCCTCTTCGATGGCCGAAAGATCCAGCACATCGTCCAGCACCAGACCCAGTCCCTTGGCCGATGTCACCAGCACGCCAAGCTGCTGCTTCACCGCCGCGTCGGGCACTGCCTGATAGGCCGAAAGTCCCATGCCGATGATGGCGTTCAGGGGCGTGCGCAATTCGTGGCTCATCTGTGACAGGAAATGGCTTTTTGCCTCGCTGGCCCGTTGCACGGCCATCCTGCCAAGGGCGGCCTGCTGCTGCTGGCGGTGGTTTTCAACAATGGCCGCAACCACATAGCCGATCGAGACGACGGCGATGACCGAGGTGAAGGCAAATCCGGCGACGTTGCCGGCGTGCAGCCAGTAATAGCTGTTCGAAACAGAAATCAGCGTCGCGATGGCCGCGGTTCCGGCAAAGCCGGTGACCGGATGGATTGAGCGAATGGTGGAAAGTCGCATCAAGGCCGCCGACATCACCCCCACCGAAATTGCCTTCGAGAAGGCATCCTCGACCTGCCAGATCAGGGCGGAGGGGACGGAATAGAAGACTTCGCCCAGATAGACCGCAAGCAGGGCCCCCCGGTAGGCGGGCGGTCGTCCGGTGGTGCCAAGCCCCTGCCGGAACAGCCGTGCTTCGACGCGGTCGCAGACAAAGACCCCTGCCGCCCACAGTGCGACAAAAACCGGCGGCAGGTACAGCAGGAAGATCGCCGCCAAAAGCGCGATGACGATGATGCGGATCGGGCGCTCCCGTCCCAGCGCGTCAAGTTGGGCGCGCACCTCGGACAGGCGCAACTGTGCCTGCTGATCCGGAGTCGGCACCAGATCCTGCGAGCGGATGCCATAAAGGAACGACGCTGCCGCTTTGGCCCCGGTCCGGGCGACAAGGACCCAGTGGCCGACAGAGTGCGGTGGACGTCTCGACATGGCCAACGGTCCTGCGGGCGACGCCCAGACCAAAATGCTCCGGGCGCGGTGGTGACTGTTTCCAGCGGACAGGCAAACCCGACCGGCCAGAGACTTTTGGATACCCTATCAAGAGGCTATTGCGTTTGTCCTCACAAGGGTTCTGTTCGCGTCGGGTTGCGGCGCTGCCGGGGGCAACGCGCGAAGCGGTGAAACGGCGGGAGTCTAGACCACCTCTTGCCAGAACGAGGATTTGCGGGCGTGCAGGGTTCGCAGATGGCCAAGGTAGGCGGCGTGGCTTTCTGCCGTGCCGTAGTCGGCGATGTGGGCATCCAGCCGGGCGCATTCGGCAAGGTGGCGGGCCGCGTGGCCATAGCGGCTGGACCGACCCTTGGTCAGGGTGAAGTCGATCAGGCAGCGCAGGACCCGCACGGCAGACAGCGGATACCGATCGGCCAAGGCCTCGGCTGCCGGGGTCAGGATCTCGAAGTGATCGCCGTCAAGATCGCTGGTCCTTGCGTTGACCAATGCCGAGGCGTTGGCGAGCGCGGGCCAGTTGGTGAAGAACCACAGCGCCAACGTGGCACTGGGATAGGCGGCGGCCAGCGCCATGGCGCGTTCTTCGGCTTCGACATCGTCAAAATCGGGCAGGCGTTTGAGGTAAGCGCGCAGCGGCACGATGGCGAGGCTGCGGGAAAAGCATTGCCAGCGAAAGGCTTGCGCCTCTTGCGTGCGGCCAAGCGCCTCCAGCGCGGTCAGACGTGCGTCATGCCAATCGTCCGGCACCCGGGCGTCCAGACTGGCGGCGTCAAGGGCGGTCAGCGCCTCGGCTGCCCGGCCGACGGCCAGCAGGCGGGTGGCGATTTCGGTGGCGACGGCGGGCAATGTGCGGGCCGCAGGGGCGTACCCGGCGATGAAGGCATCCACGTCGCCCTCCGCATCGGCAATGTCCTTCAGCGCCATCTCAATCACCTGACGGCGATGGCGGTCCTCCAGCTGGTGGGCGTAAACCGGGCCGCCCAGACCCAGGCCGACCTTCTGCCACTCGGATTTCGGCGGGGGGATCACCGTCTTTGCGGCAAGCGCGTGAACCAAGGCCTTGAGATGGCTCAGCCCCTCGGCCCCAAGGGTGGCGGAAAGGGCGGCGATCAACCCATCAAACTGGCCATAGCCGTTGTCCAGCAAGGCGTCGAGGCTGCGGTCCGCCAACCGGTCAACCGCGACACCGGCCGCCGCCGCCAGCGGGCCGATCTGGGTGCAGGCGTCGCGAAACAGGCCAATCAGCGCGCCGCTGCTGTCCTCGCAGCGGTCAAACACCGGATTGGCCAGCGTCAGGAACTGCCAAAGCAGGTCCAACGCCTCGGCCGGGTCGGCGGGGGCGATCTGCTCGACAATGGCGCGGTGCTGGGCGGCAAGATCATTGGTCAGCGTCTTGCGCTGCCGCCAGCCAACCCGCGCCCGGGATTTTGCGAGCGTGATCAGGCGTTTGCGCACCTCGGCCGCCGCCTCTTTCGCCCCTTGCCCGCCCGCCAGCGCCAACCGCAGGCGACGCTTGGCGGCAGCGTTTCCGGCGCTGACCTCGATCAGCAGTTCAGCCAAGGCCGGAGCCCCAAGCGTTTCAAGGTTCTTGGCGTTGAGGGTGGTCTTGGAGGCCATCTGCTTGTCCTGCTTGTGTCGCAGCGGACCGTAGCGGCGATGCGGGCGATGGTAAACCGCAAGCCCCCGGGGCTGCCCGCCACGCAATTAAGGCGATTTGCCGCAATCATGAAGAATTGCCTTGGGATTTCCACGTTTGGGTCGCGACAGAGCCCGGTTTGGGGCGGAAATCCTTAACGGAAGTTTGGGAACATCCGCGATGGCATTCTCTTGGTCCAGTCTTTCGACGTTTCCGGTCCGCAGGGTCGGCCGCCTGCTGGCGGTCTTGGCGATTGCCATTGCTGCGGGCCATCTGGTGCAAACGCTGGCGGCCCGGCAGGGGCGGCCTCAGGTGGCGGCGGCCAGCCTGCCGACCAAGATTGTGCAACTCTCGGCCTCTCCCGATGACAACGGGGTGACGACGGCGCCTGCGCTCGATCTGTCCAAGCCATTGCCGCAGAACCATATTATCAGTCTTGTTCCCCTGGCGCCGCCGGCCGAAGGCACGGAAGCGCGCGATTGTCGTCCGGCCCTGAAGGCCGCCGAGGGCGCCGGCGCCGTGGTGACCTTGACCCTGCGGGCGCCCTGCGATGGCGGCGCGCGGGTCGTGCTGAGCCATGCCGGGCTGACGGTGACCGGGCGTCTGGCGGCGGATGGCGGTTTGTCGGTGACGATTCCCGCGCTGGATCAGGCTGGCCGATTCGAGATTCGATTCGCCGATGGTCGCACCGTTGAGGCCGTGCAACCGGTGCCCGAGCTTGCCACGATGCGCCGCTTTGCCGTGCAATGGCTGGGGCCGGACGGTTTCATCCTGCATGGCTTTGAAAACGGGGCCGATTTTGGCCAGCCCGGCGATGTTTCCCCCCAGCAGCCCGGTTCTGTGCCAACGGGTGCGGCGCGCGGTGGCTGGCTTGGGGAGTTGGGCGACCGCAGTGTTGACAACCCCTTGCTGGCGCAGGTCTACACCTTTCCCCTGCAAGGCACGGCAGATGTGGTGGTTGAGGCGCCGGTGACCGCAGGAAATTGTGCGCAGGACATGCTGGGGCAAACGGTCAGCAGCGTCGAAGGGGTGGCCCAGGTGGTTGATCTGACGCTGGCCATGCCCGATTGTTCTGCGGTCGGTGATTTTCTGGTGTTGAAGAATCTCGCTCAAGACACGAAAGTCGCCACCAAGTAGGAACGGCGGGTTAAATGGCTTGGATGGTGTGGCGCGCGGCGGTTTTCGCCGCGTTTGTGTTTCCGGGACTGGCAGCGGCGCAGGATGTCACCCTGACCTCGCGCGATGGGGCGCTGTCCATTTCTGGAACGCTGTCCGGTTACGACGGAGAATTCTTCCGGATTTCATCGACTTACGGGCCCTTGACCATCGACGCGCAGGGCGTTGTCTGTGACGGGCCGGCCTGCCCGGACCTGACGGCCCCCAAGGCGCTGATCACGATCACCGGGGCCTCGGATGCCGGGGCCAAGTTGTTGCCGCCCTTGCTGGCCGCCTTTGCCAAGGCCAAGGGACTGACGCTGCAAGCCGGACAGCCGACGATTCTGGCCGATCCAACCTCGGGCGAGACCTTGGCGGAGGTGTCTTTCACCGCCTCCTCCCCGCAGACGGCGCATGATGCCTTGCTGGCGGGCGGGGCGACGCTGGCATTTGCCTCGGCCACCGAGCCGGATCTGGGCGCGCAATCGGTGGCTTTGGACGCGATGGTGCCGATCGTGGCGCGGGACAATCCCTTGCCGCGCATCTCGACCACCGATCTGGCGCGGGTTCTGTCGGGCGACGTGACGAACTGGAAAGAGGTGGGCGGGCCAGATATGCCGTTGATTCTGCACGGTTTGGCGGCAGACAGCGATGTGGCGCGGGCCTTGAAGGCGCGGTTGGGCAAGGACCCGGCGGTGACGGTACCGCATGAAACCCTGGCCGAACTGGCGGCGGCGGTGGCCAAGGACCCCTGGGCGATCGCGGTGACCGGGCGGTCTGTGACCGGCGCGGCCAAGCTGTTGCCGCTGACGGACAGTTGCGGCTTTCCCCTGCTGCCCTCGCGGTTGGCGGTGAAAGCGGCGGATTACCCGCTGACGCTGCCGGTGTTCTTTCTGACTCCACGGCATCGGCTGCCGCTTATGGCGCGGGAATTGCTGGATTTTCTGTCCACGCCCGAGGCGCAGGCGGCGGTGGCCGGGGCGGGCTATATCGACCGCAGCGTGGAACGGCAGCCGATGACGGCTGATGGCTTGCGGCTGATCAATGCGATCAAGGGGGCCGGGCAGGCGACCTCGCTGGAGGATTTGCAGCGGCTGGTGGGGGTGATGGATGGCGCGGACCGGCTGTCTTTGACCTTCCGCTTCGAGGATGGCACCAACACGCTGGACGCGTCCAGTCAGGACAATCTGGCCGATCTGGCGCAGATGCTGGAGGCCGGGATGTTCAAGGGTAAGTCTTTGACCTTGGCCGGTTTTTCCGACGGGCAGGGTGACGCCGCGGCGACGATGGCGCTGGCGCAGGTGCGGGCGGATGCGGTGCTGGCGGCGCTGAAGGCGCTGGTGCCGGGCATGCCGCTGGACCAGTTGCCGGGCGTTGCGGCCTTTGGCGCGGCATTGCCGATTGCCTGTGACGCCGTGCCGGCCGGGCGACGGTTGAACCGGCGGGTGGAGGTCTGGCTGAAGCCGGTTTTCGGCGGCGACAGCCCTACAAATAGCCTTGTGCCTTGAAGGAAAGCTCTCTCGACTTGCCGATGATCAGGTGATCATGCAGAACGATTCCAAGGACTTGCGCGGCGTCCTGCACCTGGATGGTCATGGAAATATCGGCCTCTGACGGCGTTGGGTCGCCGGAGGGGTGGTTGTGCACGAGAATGATGGCGGAGGCGTTGAGTTCGAGGGCGCGCTTGACGACTTCGCGTGGATAGACGGGGACGTGATCAACGGTGCCCTTGGCTTGCTCCTCATCCGCGATGAGGACGTTCTTGCGGTCCAGGAACAGGATGCGGAATTGTTCGGTTTCGCGGTGCGCCATGACCGTCTGGCAATAATCCAACAGGGCGTTCCACGAGGACACGACGGGACGGTTGAGGACCTTGGCGCGCATCAGGCGGCCTGCAGCCGCCTCGACCAATTTCAGTTCGATAACAACGGCTTCGCCGACGCCTTTGACCATCTGCAGGCGCTGCGGCGCGGCAGAAATCACGCGGTTGAAATCGCCGAACGTGTCGAGAAGCAGGCGGGCAAGCGGTTTGACATCCATCCGGGGAATGGCGCGGAACAGGATCAGTTCCAGCAGTTCGTAATCTGGCAGCGCCGCCGCCCCCCCCGCCATGAAGCGGTCGCGCAGGCGTTTTCGGTGGTCGGCGATGTAGGAGGGCAGCTTGGCAGGAAGGCCGGGTGAAACCGCCTCATCCTCGTCCCCGGGGGGGGCGAAGAGGGGGAGATGCGAGTCCTGAAAGCCCTTCTGTGCCATGGGGACAGATTGCCATGGGGTTGGTGAAGGAAGGGTTAACGGGATAGGGCGCTGCGGCGCGAATCGGGGGGATTTTCCGGGGTTAACTGGGGAAAACAGCGGGTTGGGGGTGTATGTTTTCCGTATTTTCCGCGTCGGTTTTGCGTAAGTTTTCTGTAACGACAGACCGTGCCGGGGGGATAGGTTAACGCAACGTTCTGTCACTGCGCAGGACGCGATGCTGCGCGCGATCGGGAAGGGGATATTTGGCCTGCCGATCGGCGTTTTGCTGGTCTGGAGCCTGTTTCCGCTATGGTATGCGGTGGTGGCACTGTTGTGTCGGCACACGCCGCAGGATCAGCCTTGGGCGACGCTGATGGCGGCCTGCGTCGTGCTGACGCTGCCCGTGGCGGGGCTGGTGCTGCTGTTTCAGCGGCGGATTGTGGTGATGCTGGGGTGACGGAGGATGGGCAGATTGCCCATCCTGCGGGTCATGCCCGGCGGGGTCAGCTTTTCATGCCGTCCCAGAAGCCTTTGACCTTGGCGAAGAAAGAGGAGCCTTCGGGGTTGTTGTCCTCGGCCTCAAGCTTCTCGAACTCGCGCAGGAGTTCCTGTTGGCGTTTCGAGAGGTTGACCGGGGTTTCGACCGCCAGTTCGATCAGCATGTCGCCCGAACCGCCGCCGCGCAGGGCGGGCATGCCCTTGGCGCGCAGGCGGAGTTGCTTGCCGGTTTGCGTGCCCGGCGGGACTTTGACGCGGGACTTGCCGCCGTCGATGGTGGGGACCTCGACCTCTCCGCCAAGCGCGGCGGTGATCAGGGACACCGGGACGCGGCAGAACAGGTTGACGCCGTCGCGCTGGAAGATCGGATGTTCGCGGGTTTCGATGAAGATGTAGAGGTCGCCCGCCGGGCCGCCGCGCATGCCGGCTTCGCCTTCGCCGGCGAGGCGGATGCGGGTGCCGGTTTCAACGCCTGCCGGGATGTTGACCGAGAGGGAACGCTCCCGCTCGATCCGGCCGGCGCCGGCGCAGGATTTGCAGGGGTTCTTGATGGTCTGGCCCGCGCCGCCGCAGGTGGGGCAGGTGCGTTCGACCGTGAAGAAACCTTGCTGGGCGCGGACCTTGCCCATGCCCGAGCAGGTGGGGCAGGTGACGGGTTCGGCGCCGCCTTCCGCCCCGGTGCCGTGGCAGACATCGCAGGCGACCGAGGAGGGGACGGTGATGGTCTTCTGGACGCCCTTGAAGGATTCTTCGAGCGAGACGCGCAGGTTGTAGCGCAGGTCCGATCCGCGCTGGGCGCGGCGGCGGTTGGCTTGACCACCCTGACCCCCGCGACCCATGAAGTCGCCGAACAGGTCTTCGAACACGTCCGAGAAGGCCGAGGCGAAATCGGCGTTGCCGCCGCCACCACCGCCATTGCCGCGACCGCCTTCGAAGGCGGCGTGGCCATAGCGATCGTAGGCGGCCTTCTTGTCGGCGTCTTTCAGGACGTCATAAGCCTCGTTGATCTCTTTGAACTGGGCTTCGGCTTCGGGATTGTCGGAATTGCGGTCGGGGTGCAGCTCTTTGGCCTTGGTGCGGTAGGCTTTCTTCAGCTCTTCCGCCGAAGCGCCTTTGGCAGCCCCCAAGACGTCGTAATAGTCACGCTTAGCCATGGCAGGACCTTCTATCGAGAACGCGTTTGGGCGACCCCATCACAGGGCCGCCCAGTTCAGGTTCCGCGCGGGTTACTTGCGCTTGTTGTTGCCAAGGTCTTCGAAATCGGCGTCGACGATATCATCGTCGACATCGCGCGGGGCATCTTCGTCCTTGCCTTCGGACGCCGAGGCTTGGGCTTTATAGATCGCCTCGCCCAGCTTCATGGCGGCGTCGGTCAGGTTCTGGATGCCGCCCTTGATCTTGCCGGCGTCTTCGGTCTTGAGCGTGTCTTCCAAGGCCCCCATCGCCAGTTCGATGACTTCGACCGTCGAGGGATCGACCTTGTCGGAATGTTCGGACAGCGACTTCTTGGTCGAGTGCAGCAGGCTTTCGGCCTGGTTCTTGGCTTCGACCAGTTCCTTGCGGGCCTTGTCGGCGTCAGCATTGGCTTCGGCGTCCTTGACCATGCGTTCGATTTCGGCGTCGGACAGACCGCCCGAGGCCTGGATCGTGATCGCCTGTTCCTTGCCGGTGCCCTTGTCCTTGGCCTTCACGGTGACGATGCCGTTGGCGTCGATGTCAAAGGTGACCTCGATCTGCGGCATGCCACGGGGCGCTGGCGGGATGTTTTCAAGGTTGAACTGGCCGAGCATCTTGTTGTCAGCCGCCATTTCGCGTTCGCCCTGGAAGCAGCGCAGGGTCACCGCGTTCTGGTTGTCTTCGGCGGTCGAGAAGATTTGCGACTTCTTGGTCGGGATCGTGGTGTTGCGGTCGATCAGGCGGGTGAAGACGCCGCCGAGGGTTTCGATCCCGAGGGACAGCGGGGTCACGTCCAGCAGAACCACGTCTTTCACGTCGCCTTGCAGAACGCCGGCCTGAATGGCGGCACCAGCGGCCACGACTTCATCGGGGTTGACGCCCTTGTGGGGGTCTTTGCCGAAGAACTTGGTCACTTCCTCGATCACGCGGGGCATGCGGGTCATGCCGCCGACCAGAACCACTTCGTCGATGTCGCCGATGGTCACACCAGCGTCTTTCAGGGCGGCCTGGCACGGCTTGATCGAGCGCTTGATCAGATCGTCGCAGAGGCTTTCCAGCTTGGCGCGGGTCAGCTTGACCACGAGGTGCAGCGGCTGGCCCGAGTTGCGGTCCATGCTGATGAAGGGCTGGTTGATTTCGGTCTGGGTGGCCGAAGACAGCTCGATCTTGGCCTTTTCCGAGGCTTCCTTCAGGCGCTGCAGGGCCATCTTGTCCAGCGTCAGGTCAACGCCATGCTCTTTCTTGAACTCATCCGCGAGGAAGTTCACGATGCGCATGTCAAAGTCTTCGCCGCCCAGGAAGGTGTCGCCGTTGGTGGATTTGACTTCGAACAGGCCGTCGTCGATTTCCAGAATGGTGATGTCGAAGGTCCCGCCGCCGAGGTCATAGACCGCGATGGTTTTGGTTTCTTTCTTGTCGAGACCGTAGGCGAGGGCAGCCGCCGTCGGCTCGTTGATGATGCGCAGCACTTCGAGGCCGGCGATCTTGCCCGCGTCCTTGGTGGCCTGGCGCTGGGCGTCGTTGAAGTAGGCCGGAACGGTGATGACGGCCTGGGTGACGGTTTCACCCAAGTAAGCTTCAGCCGTTTCCTTCATCTTTTGCAGGATGATGGCGGAGATTTGGCTGGGCGAGTACTTTTCACCGCGGGCTTCCACCCAAGCGTCGCCGTTCGGGCCGGGCACCACCTTGTAGGGCAGGTTCTTGAGGTCTTTGGCGATCAGCGAGTCGTCGGCGCGGCGGCCGATCAGACGCTTGACGGCGTGAATGGTGTTGGTGGAGTTGGTCACGGCCTGACGCTTGGCGGCCTGACCGACAAGACGCTCATTCTCGGTGAACGCAACGATGGACGGCGTGGTGCGCGCGCCTTCGGAATTTTCGATGATGCGGGGTTGGCTGCCATCCATGATGGCGACGCAGGAGTTCGTGGTCCCGAGGTCAATGCCGATGATCTTGGCCATATCTGTTCCCTTTTCTTAGGCGATGTTGTGGGGCGGACCCAATCAGGCATCCTGCCCCGATCCCAAACTGAACCATCCGGCTGGCCCTTGCGGGCGTCCTCTTCTGGCTTCGCAGGGTATATAAGGGGGGGCAATCCGTGCTGCAAGCGGCGTGGTTGCGGGAAAGATCAAGGATTGTGATGAAAGCTGCAGATTTTCCCCGAGGCGGTGAAAACCCGCCGGTCAGCCGCGCGCGCCCCAGCTGAGCGAGGCGTATTTGCGGGTGAAGGTGTCGCCCATCAGCCCGATGATGATCAGCCCGAAGGTCACCAGGACCGGGTAGAGGATCGAGCTGTAATGCGGGTGGTAGTTGAGGAAGACGAAGCCGCGGGTCTGGTCGATGATGTGGAACAGCGGGTTCCACCAGAACCACGCCAGTTTCGAGGTGGGCATGGCATTGGCCAGAAACATCTTGCCCGACGCGATCATGTTGGCGCGGGTGTAGACGGTGTTGGCGACATGCATGAAGTTTGGCGCCCAAGGCGTTGCCGCCTTGAACACCATGCCGATGCCGATGCCCGAGACCCAGGCGATCAACAGCATGCACAGCGCCATGACCGGCTGTTCGATGGTGATGCGGTTGAAGACGGTGTTGTAGAAGAACATGATCACAAGGATCGACAGCACCTGCTGATACAGCGTGGCCAGCGACTGCCCGACGATGGAAACGATGGTGTTCATCGGCGCGTGTTTCATCATCGACGAGGTGGGGCCTTCGGCTGCGGCGACGGCTTTGATGGTCTTGATATGCGTCATGTACATGAAGATGCCGGACATCGAGTAGACCATGAAATCGCCGCGCACCGCCGAGCCGCGCATCTTGAGCACGGTCATCATGAACCAGAAGAACAGCACCATGACGACCGACTGCATCATCGACAGGATCAGTCCCATGATGGCGTTGCCGTGGTTCTTGCGGATGTCGCGCACCGCGACGTGGAAGATCAACTCTCCGGTCGCGATGAGGCTGCCGACGTGCGACTTGGGGACGGTGGGTTGGAACATGACCGAGGTCTCTGACGCCTTTTGGGGTGATCCCCTTCTACGACGGGAAATCTTGCTGTTCCCTTTATCTTTCATGATAAGGGCGGAAACATGGTTGTTCAATCGCGGGACGCGGGAAATTCCCGGCCCACTTAGGAGATTGCATGGATTTCGACCGTCTTGTGCCCGTCATTCGCCGCCTTGCCCTGCAGGCCGGGGATCGAATCATGCAGGTCTATAATGGGCCCGATTTCGCGGTGAAGTCGAAAAGTGACGCCAGCCCGGTGACCGAAGCCGACGAGGCGGCCGATGCCATCATCTCGGCCGGTTTGCGCGCGGCCTTTCCGGATGTGGTGCTGATCACCGAGGAACAGGCATCCAGCCATGCGCTGACGGCGGAGACCTTCCTGATCGTTGACCCGCTGGACGGCACCAAGGAGTTCGTGCAGCGGCGCGGCGATTTCACGGTGAACATCGCCTATGTCGAGAAGGGCGTGCCCCTGCGCGGGGTGGTCTATGCCCCGGCGCAGGACCGGCTGTTTTACACGCTGCCCGATGGCACGGCGGTGGAGGAGCTTGGCGCTTTCGACAAGGATGTGGTGGGGACGCTGAAGCGGATCGGCGTGTCCAGGCCGGACAACGCGGCCCTGATGGTGGTGGCCTCGAAAAGCCACCGGGATCAGGCGACGGACGATTATATCGGCAAATATGCGGTCAAGGACATGACATCGGCGGGGTCGAGCCTGAAGTTCTGTCTGGTGGCGACCGGCGAGGCGGATCTGTATCCGCGGCTGGGGCGCACGATGGAATGGGATACGGCGGCGGGCGACGCGGTCTTGCGTGGCGCGGGCGGCCACATGGTGCGGTTTGATGACCATTCGACCCTGGCCTATGGCAAGGCGGGGTGGGACAACCCGTTCTTCATCGCCTATGCGCCCGGCGTGGAGTTGAAGGCATGAGCGTTCTGATCGCAATCCCGGCCCGCTATGCCTCGACCCGGTATCCGGGCAAGCCCTTGGTGGTTCTGAAGGGACCGGATGGGGAAAAGACACTGATCCGCCGCAGCTGGGAGGCGGCGACGGCGGTGCGGGGTGTGGATCGGGTGGTGGTGGCCACCGATGATGCCCGCATCCGTGACCATGCCGAGGGGTTTGGCGCAGAGGTGGTGATGACCTCTTCGGAGGCGCAGAACGGGACCGAGCGCTGTGCCGAGGTGGTGCAGAAGCTGCCGGGCTTTGAGGTGGTGGTGAACTTGCAAGGCGATGCGCCGCTGACGCCTGCGTGGTTTGTCGAGGATCTGGTGGCAGGACTGCTGGCGGACCCGGCGGCGGATATTGCCACGCCGGTGCTGCGCTGCGACGGGCGGGCGGTGGCGGGGTTCCTGGCGGACCGCCGCGCCGGGCGCGTCGGCGGCACGACGGCGGTGTTTGGGGCGGGTGGACGCGGGCTGTACTTCTCGAAAGAGGTGATCCCCTACACCGGCAAGACCTATGACGATGACGAGCCGACGCCGGTGTTCCACCATGTCGGCGTCTATGCCTATCGTCCGGCGGCGCTGGCGGCCTATCCGACCTGGCCCACCGGGCCGCTGGAAAAGCTGGAAGGGTTGGAACAACTGCGCTTTCTGGAGCAGGGCCGCCAGGTCCTGTGCGTGGAAGTTGCGTCACAGGGGCGGCAGTTCTGGGAGCTGAACAACCCCTCTGACGTGCCGGTCATCGAGTCGATGATGCGGGCGATGGGCTTGCCCCGTGTTTAGGCTTTGCCACAATTTTGGCGGATTTCTGCCTTCAAAGCGTACAGGGCCTATTCGAAGGTATATAAAATTGTGCAGATTTGCACGGTACTAGCGCCTTGGGCAGAAGCATGTCACCCAAAGATCTGTTAACCTGTCATCTACTAAGTCTGAGAACGGCGAAAAAATCCGAGTGGTTGAGATGGCAGAGATCCTGAGACGCAAGATCAAGAAGGTCACCAAGGCGGTGTTCCCGGTGGCTGGCATGGGGACGCGGTTTCTTCCCGCAACCAAGTCGATCCCGAAAGAGATTCTGACGCTGGTGGACCGGCCCTTGATCCAATACGCCATCGACGAGGCGCGGGCGGCCGGGATCAAGGAGTTCATCTTCGTCACGGCGCGCGGCAAATCGGCGCTGGAGGATTATTTCGACCACTCCCCCGAACTGGAAGCCAGCCTCAGGCGCAGCGGCAAGGAAGACTTGCTGGAGATCTTGCGCGAAACCAACATGGATTCGGGGGCGATTGCCTATGTGCGGCAGAACCGGGCCCTGGGTCTGGGCCACGCGGTCTGGTGCGCCAAACGGCTGATCGGCAACGAACCCTTTGCGGTTCTGCTGCCCGATGACGTGATTGCGGCGGAAAAGCCCTGCCTGCAGCAGATGGTGGAAGCCTACGAGCAAACCGGCGGCTGCATGGTGGCCGCGATGGAAGTGCCGGTGGAGCGGACCTCGTCTTACGGCGTGCTGGATGTGGCCGAGGACATGGGGTCCATCGTTCAGGTCAAGGGCATGGTGGAAAAGCCGAAATCCGACCCGCCGTCGAACCTTGCGGTCATCGGGCGCTATATTCTGACGCCGCAGGTGATGACGAACCTGAACAAGATGAAGCAGGGCGCGGGCGGCGAAATTCAACTGACCGACGCGATCGCCGAAGAGGCGGCGACGCCGGGGCAGGTGTTTGGCTTCCGGTTTCGCGGGCAGCGCTATGACTGCGGCAGCAAGGCGGGGTTCTTGCAGGCGACGGTGGCGTTTGGCCTGAGCCGGCCTGATCTGCGCGACGAATTCTCGGCCTATATCAACGATATGGTCGCCATGCAGAAGGCGGCGCAGTAGCAATTGGCGTTTTGGGATCGGTTGCGTGCGGGGGCGCGGCGGATCTGGGGGCCGATCTGGGGGCCGGGGCAGTTGCCGCATGCCGTGGGGCCATGCGAGCTGGCGCCGGTGGAAATCTCGATCATGGCGATGTGGCGCGCTTACCGGCTTCGGCTGCGACGGCGCGCCTTTTTGCTGCGCGCCTATGCCAAGCGGCGGGAACTGAGCCGGGTGGCGGACCGCAGCGGCCAGATTGCGCCGGGTTCGGTGCTGGCCTTCATGACGGTGCGCAACGAGGCGCTGCGGCTGCCCTATTTCCTGCAGCACTATCGCAAGCTGGGCGTCGGGCATTTTCTGATCGTCGACAATGCCAGCACCGACGGCACGGCAGAGATGCTGAGGGATCAGCCGGATGTCTCGTTGTGGCGGAGTGCGGCGGGGTACAAGGCCTCGCGGTTCGGGCTGGACTGGTTGACGTGGTTGATGCGGCGGCATGGCGCGGGGCATTGGTGCCTGACGGTGGATGCCGATGAGTTGCTGGTCTATCCCTATTGGGAAACCCGCCCGCTGCCGGCGCTGACCGCGCGGCTGGAGGCGGAGGGGCGGCGGTCGTTCGGGGCGATGATGCTGGACCTTTACCCCAAGGGGAAGCTGCAGGATCAGAGCTATGCCGCGGGGCAGGACCCGGTGGAGGCGCTGGGCTGGTTCGATGGCGGCAATTATGTCGTGCAGGTTCAGCCCAGAATGCGCAACCTGTGGATTCAAGGCGGGGTGCGGGCCCGGCAATTCTTTGCGGCGGACCCGCGCCGGGCGCCGACCTTGAACAAGGTGCCGCTGGTGCGGTGGCGCAAGGGCTATGCTTACGTGAACTCGACCCACGCGGTTCTGCCGCCGCAGTTGAACGCGGTGTTTGACGAGATGGGGGGCGAGGTGCTGTCGGGCATCTTGCTGCACACCAAATTCCTGCCAGTCATCGTGGAGAAATCGGTCGAGGAGCGCGAGCGGCGCGAGCATTTCGCGAACTCGGCCCTGTACGACACCTATTATGCCGGCCTGAGCGCCAACCCGGATCTGTGGAGCCCCACCTCGTGCCGCTATGGCGGCTGGCGGCAGCTGGAGGCGCTGGGCCTGATGTCACGCGGGGGCTGGGTGTGACCCCGGGCCCGAGGCTTGGCGGCCAACCGCGCAGAACTGTTGTGAATTTAGGCATAAAATGCTGGAAACCGCCGTCTTTAGGCCCCAAATATAACCTAAATGGCAGGTGTCCGGACGTCTTGGGAGGAGTCGGGGCAAGACGCATCAAGGCTTCTTCAAGCTTTGGGGCTTATGCAAGAAGAGGGCCTGCCACGCCGCAGGCCAGCGGAGACGTCGGGTGAGCATTCTGGGGGCCATCAAGCTGAGGGCGCGGCGGCGGCGGGCGCATTGGCGCGCGTTCCGCAAACGCCGCGAGTTGACGGTGGTTCAGGATCACACGGACCGGCTGACGGGCGATGCGATCATCCTGCTGTGCACGCTGCGCAATGAACGCGTCCGACTGCCATTCTTCTTGCGGTATTACCGCGATCTTGGCATCGAGCATTTTCTGTTCGTCGACAATGACAGCGATGACGGCAGCCGGGACTATCTGGCGGGGCAGCCCGATGTCTCGTTGTGGACGACCAAGGCCAGCTACAAGGCCTCAAGGTTTGGGGTGGATTGGCTGACGCATCTGCAGCGGCGGTTCTGCCACGGCCACTGGTGCCTGACCGTCGATGTCGATGAATTCTTCGTCTATCCGTTCTGCGAGACGCGGCCGTTGCGGGCCTTGACCGACTGGCTGGATGCATCAGAGGTGCGGTCTTTTGCAGCGATGATGCTGGATATGTATCCCAAGGGGTCGATTCACGCGCGACCCTATCAAGAGGGGCAGAATCCGTTCGAGATTGCGCAGTGGTTTGACAGCGGCAACTACACGATCCACCGCAATGCCGGTTTCGGCAATTTGTGGATTCAGGGCGGGCCGCGGGCGCGGGTGTTCTTCGGCGACAAGCCGGAGATGGCGCCGGCCCTGAACAAGGTGCCGCTGGTCAAGTGGCACCGGTCCTATGCCTATGTCAGTTCCACCCATATGCTGCTGCCGCGCGGGCTTAATCTGGTCTATGACGAATGGGGCGGGGAAAAAGCGTCGGGTTGCCTTCTCCATGCCAAATTTCTGGATACATTTGCAGTGAAGGCGGCCGAGGAGATGGCGCGCGGTCAGCATTATGGGGCGAGTGCCGAATACAAGGCCTATCAGGAAAGTCTGGCGAAACACCCTGACATGTGGTGCAAGTTTTCCGAGAAGTACATCAACTGGCGTCAGCTTGAGATCCTTGGGCTGATGTCGAAGGGCAACTGGGCCTGAGGAGGGCGGGGTGACTGCAGGCTTCGTCATGTTGTGCCACACCGCGCTGGAGCGTGCCGCTGAAGTGGCGCGCCACTGGGCGGAACGCGATTGCCCGGTGGTCATCCATGTCGATGCCCGCGTGAAGGCGCCGGCCTATGACGGGCTGGTGCGGGCGCTGTCGGATCTGGGCAATGTGCGCTTCTCGGGGCGCTTTGCCTGCGAGTGGGGGACTTGGGGCATCGTGGCGGCGACGCAGGAAGCCTCGGCCCTGATGCTGAAGACGTTTTCGGCGGTGCGCCATGTTTATCTGGCCTCTGGGTCCTGTCTGCCGTTGCGCCCGGTGGAGGAGTTGGTGGCCTATCTGGACAGCCGCCCGCGCGTCGATTTCATCGAAAGCGTGACGACGCAGGATGTGGGCTGGACCGTGGGCGGATTGAATCTGGAGCGGTTCACGCTGCGGTTTCCGTTCAGCTGGCGCAAGCAGCGGGCGCTGTTTGACGGCTATGTGCGGCTGCAACGCCGCCTGAAGATGCGCCGCAAGATCCCCGACGGACTTGTGCCGCATCTGGGCAGCCAGTGGTGGTGCCTGACACGGCAAACCCTGTCGGCCATTCTGGAAAGCCCCGACCGGGCCGAGATCGACCGCTATTTCCGCAAGGTCTGGATTCCGGACGAAAGCTATTTCCAGACCATGGTGCGGCAGGTGTCGACCAACGTGGAAAGCCGCTCGCTGACGCTGTCGAAGTTCGATTATCAGGGCAAGCCGCATATCTTCTATGACGATCATCTGCAGCTTCTGCGGCGGTCTGATTGCTTTGTGGCGCGCAAGATGTGGCCGCAGGCGGACAAGCTGTATGACAGCTTCCTGCGCGGCGCGGGGCCTGGGCAAGTGGCGGCGGAACCCAATCCGGGCAAGATCGACCGGCTGTTTTCCAAGGCGGTGGAGCGGCGGACCAAGGGCCGCACCGGGCTTTACATGCAAAGCCGGTTTCCCAATGCCAATTGGGGCCATGGCCGGACGGCCGCGCCCTATTCGGTGTTCGAAGGCTTCTCGGAGGTGTTCGAGAATTTCGAGGCCTGGTTGGGCAAGGTGGCGGGAACCCGCGCCCATGGCCATCTGTTCGCGCCCGGCCGGGTGGAATTTGCCGGCGGCGAACGCGTGTTCAGCGGGGCTTTGTCAGACAGTGCGGCGCTGCGCGACTATGCCCCGAAGAATTTCCTGTCGAACCTGATCTGGAACACCCGGGGCGAGCGGCAGTGCTTTCAGTTCGGGCCGCATGATCTGCAGGAGTGCAGCTGGATGATGGCCTGCGATCCGAATGCGCAGATCTCGGTCATCTCGGGGGCGTGGTCGATTCCGCTCTTTCATGCGAACCAGAACTTTGGCGACATCCGCCGCGAAGCGGCGCGGTTGCAGAAGATCGAGGCGGATCATCTGGCGATATTGCGGTCGCATCACGCCAAGGCGCGCATCCGGATCTGGACCTTGGCCGAGTTTGTCGAAAACCCGATGGAGCCGTTGCAAAGCATCGTCGACGAGATCAGCCCGCGCAGCCTGCGCCGGCTGACCGAGGCGCCGACGCTGACGGACCTGAAAGGCTTTGGCCAATTCCTGCAGAACCTGCGCAATCAGGGCATGCAACCCGTTCTGATGGGCGATTTCCCGACCGGGGAGGGGGTGACGCCTGCCGCCTCGCGGCGTGGGCGACCCTATCTGGTGAAGTAAAGGACTGATCTTTTGGCCAAATCCCGGTTCCAATCCTTTGTCGTCTTTGCGGAAATGCGGACGGGGTCGAATTTTCTGGAAGCCAACCTGAACGCCATTCCCGGTGTGATGTGCTATGGCGAGGCGTTCAATCCGGCCTTTGTCGGATCAGAAAAGAAGCAAGAGCTGCTGGGGGTGTCGATCCACCAGCGCGACCTGTCGCCGGATGCGCTGCTGAAGGCGATGAAGCGGCAGACCGAGGGGTTGCCGGGCTTTCGCTATTTCCACAACCATGATCCGCGGGTGTTCGAGCTGGTGGTGGACGATCCGACCGTGGCCAAGGTGGTGCTGACGCGCAACCCGCTGGAAAGCTACATCAGCTGGAAGATCGCCAAGGAAAGCAACCAGTGGCGCACGACCTCGGCGGCCAATATCAAGACCGCGCGGCCGAAGTTTGATCTGGCGGAGTTTCGGGACCGGATCGACGAATGTCAGGCCTTTCAGGTGCAGTTGCTGAACCGGTTGCAGGTTTCGGGGCAGACGGCGTTCTATATTGATTACGACGATGTGCTGGATCTGGCGGTGATCAACGGGCTCGCGGCGTTTCTGGGGGTGGAGGGGCGGCTGGAAAAGCTGGACCTGACGATCAAGAAGCAGAACCCGGAGCCGCTGCGCGAAAAGGTCTGCAATCCGGCGGACATGGTTGCCGGGTTGGGCAAGATTGATTTCTTCAACATCGCCCAGACGCCGAGTTTTGAGCCGCGCCGGCAGGGAGCGATCAACACCTATGTGGCAAGCATGGCGGTGGGGTTGCTGTTCCAGCCGATCCGCGCCTCGGTCGAGCAGCCGGTGCGCAAGTGGTTGCAGGGCTATGGCGGGGTGGAGAACGCCTTTGACCGGCAAAGTTTGAAGGCGTGGCGGCAGGATCGGCCGGGGCATCGCAGTTTTACCGTGGTGCGGCACCCTTTGACGCGGGCGCATGCGGGGTTTTGCGATTATCTGGAAAAGGACTGGATGGCGGAGCTGCGCGGCCATCTGAAGCGGGTGCACAAGGTGGAATTGCCGGCCAAGGGCAAGGGTTATCCTGATGCGGCGGCCCATCGTGCCGGGTTCCTGAAATGGCTGGAGATGGTCAAGCATCTGCATGCCGGCCGGACCGAGTTGCGGACGCCGCCGCATCTGGCCTCGCAACTGGCGACGGTGACGGGCTTTGCGCAGTTGCAGGCGCCCGACCATCTGCTGCGGGAAGAGCGGTTGGAAGAGGGGCTGGCCTTCGTATGCGCCGAGGCGGGGATGGCGATGATGCCGTTGCCGGTGGTGCAGGACAAGGAGCCCTTCGTCCTGGCCGAGATTTACGGGCCTGACCTGGAGGCCGCGGCGCGCGACGCCTATGGCAAGGACTACGTGGCCTTCGGGTATGGGGATTGGCGGTAGGCCATCAGGCGCGATTGCCCGCGTTGGACGATGGTGCCGTGCTGGTTTTCAACCGCGATGGCAAGGGTCAGCAGGCCCTTGTCGGCAGCGTTGCGCTTGGCCGTGACGGTGAGCTTGGCGCGGATGCGGTCACCGGCGAAAACAGGGGCGCGGAAGCTCCAGTCGTAGCCGAGGCTGGCGAAGGTGTTGATTTGCGCGGGGGCGGTGGATTTGAGGCCCTCGATCAGCGACAGGATCAGAAGGCCGTGGGCGACGCGTTTGGGGAAGCCGTGGGCTTTGGCGCCTTCGTCTGACAGGTGGATTGCGAAGCGGTCCTGGGTGAGGGTGGCAAAGGTATCGATGGTTTGGGGCGTGATTTCGGCCCAGTTGGTGACGATTTCGTCGCCAATCGCCAGCGCGTCGAATTCGTGCAGGCCGGGGGGCAGCATCAGTTGAGGCCGGTGCGTGCGACCGTCCAATCGGGGTTGAGCAGCAGAAGGTCGTTCAGGCTTTGGCCGATGATGAAGGGATTGCGGCCGATCACCCTGGCAGGGATGGTGGAGGCCATGCGCAGGGCGGCGGCGGGGTCAATGTGCAGGACGTTGATCAGGCGGGCGACGCTTTCGGCCATGGTGATGTGGGCCCCGGCGAGGGAGCCTTCGGCGTTCACAAGGCGGCCGTTCACGAGGCGGATTTCTTGGCCGTAGAGCGTGAAGTGGTCTGAGCCGCCCACGGTGGACATGGAGTCCGAGACGAGGAAGGTCCGGTCCGGAACAGGCCTGGCGCGCAGCGCCAGCGCGACCATCTCATCCGCCACGTGGATGCCATCGCAGATGATGCCGGAGAAAGCGGTGGAGTTGATGCAGGCGCCGGTGACGCCAGCCGTGCGGTTCAGCATCGGCGACATGGCGTTGAAGAGGTGGGTGAAGCAGGTGGCCCCCTCGGCCAGGCAGGCGCGGACGTGTTCCGCTGTGGTGTCGGAGTGGCCGAGCGAGACGATGGCGCCGGTTTTGACGAGGGCGGCGATGTCGCCGGGCGCAACGCCTTCTGGGGCGACGGTGATCATGACCGGGACGCCGGCGGCGCGCAGGCGTTGGACGATGGTCAGGGTGCGTTGGTCGAAGGGGCGGATGTAGCGGGCAGCGTGGGTGCCGCGGCGGGCGATGGAAAGGTGCGGGCCTTCGATATGCAGGCCGAGGATGCCGGGTTGGCCGTGGGCGGCAAGGGCGGCCTCGGCGGCGCGATCGAGGATTTCCGGCGCGTCGGTGATGACGGTGGGCAAGACGGCCACGGTGCCGAAGCGGCGGTGGGCGGCTGCGATGGTTTGCATCGCGGCAGCGGTGGGGGTGGTGTTGACCAGCGCATCGCCGCCGCCGTTGACCTGCAGGTCCAGGTAGCCGGGGGTGATGGTGCCCTTCAGGCGCTGGGCGTCGGGGGCTGCATCAACGATGGCGGTGACGGTGCCGTTTTCGATGGCAAGGACGCCTTGGCGCAGGCTTTGGCCGTCGAAGATCTGGTCGGGGTGCAGGTATGTCGTCATGGCTCATCCCTTCCGCTGCGGTGCGGCGTGGCGGCTCTATCGGGGAAAGCGGCGGCGAAAGGAAGGGGAGTCATGGATTGGCCCCCTCAAGATAGGCGGCATAGGCGGCCCCGCGTGCGCCGGTGGTGTCGCCGCCTTGGGCGAGGAGGAGCGGCGGATAGGGGAAGCCGGGCAGGGCGGTGTGGGTGAGGGCCTCTTGCAGGTCTTGGATGAGGCCTTCGGCGCGGGACAGGCCGCCAGCGAGGACGATGCAAGCGGGGTCGACTGTGAGGGTCAGGGTGTGGATCAGTTCGGCGGTCAACTCGCACCAGATGGCCCAGCATTTGGCAATGTCAGGGTCTGTTTGGCGCAAGCGCACGATGTCTTCGGGCGGGAGGGTGCGGTTGGTGATGTGGGTGACGATGCGGGCAAGGCCGGGGCCGGCGATGAGGGTCTCGGTGCAGCCCATGCGGCCGCAGCCGCAGCGGAGGATGGGGAGGTTATGTTTGGCGACGGTCGGGGCGGGGAGGGTGAAGTGGCCGAATTCGCCGCCGAGGCCGGAGGGGCCTTGCAGGAGGCGGCCGTCGACCACAATGCCGCCGGCGAGGCCGGTGCCGAGGTTGAGGGACAGGGCGGTGCGGTAGCCGATGGCGGCGCCGAATTGCGCCTCGGACAGGGTCTGGGCGCGGCAGTCGTTGACGTAGGTGATCTTGCGGCCTGATGCCGCCTCGATGTCGGCGGGGAAGGGTTTGCCGGTGGCGGGCAGGTTGGCGGTGAGGGCGAGGCCGGTGGTGGGGTTGATGAGGCCTGCGGCGGCGACTCCGATGGGGAGGTTTGCGGTGTGGCTTTCGACCCATGCGATTTGGGTGGCCATGGCGGCGACGAGCGCTTCGTAGGTTTTCGGGGTCGCTGTGCGGTGGGATGTGACCCGGTTCCAGCCAGAATCGAACAGCTGCGCCTCGATCTTGGTGCCGCCGAGGTCGATGCCTGCTGCGATGTAGGCGGGGGGCGTCATATGGTTTGGGTCACTTTGGACAAGGTCTCGGGGCGGTCGGGGTCGTGGCCGAGGGCGAGGGCGGTGGCGAGGACGAGGGGATAGGCGAGGCAGAGGAGCATGGCGGCGGCAGCGGCGGGGGTGAGGTTTGCAGCGCCAATGTCGGAAGGGCGCAGGCGGTAGGTGGTGCCGCCAGCCGCTTTGAAGCGGGCCTCGGCGGTGTCGAGGGAGGCTTGGACGTCGGGTTGTTCGGTGTCGAGGATCAGGATCAGGAGCGGGTTGGTCGCCAGTTGCAGGGGGCCGTGGAGGACCTCGGACGAGGAATAGGCCTCGGCATGGATGGCGCAGGTTTCCTTGAGTTTGAGCGCGAGTTCTTGGGCCGCGCCGTAGCCGGTGTCGCGACCGATGACATAGACGTGGTTGGCGCGCAGGAGGGCGGAGAGGACGGCTTTGGTTTGGGGGAGCGGGCTCAAGTGGGCGTCGAAGGCCTTCGCGGACGCCGCTGCGCGGGGGGCGTAGGCGGGGGCTAGGTGGGAGAGGAGGGCCATTCCGGCGGCGATGGAGCCTATGACGGACTTGGTGGCGGGAACGGCGAGTTCGGGGCCGGCGCCGATGGGGAGGGTGAGGTGGGCGTGCTCGGACACTGGGGAGTTCGGGGCGTTGATCAGGCCGATGACGGTGGCGCCGCGGGCTTTGGCGCCTTGGGCGGAGAGGACGAGGTCGTTGGAGGCGCCGGATTGGGAGACGACGAGGGCTAAAGCCCCGTCCAGGGCCACGCCTTTGCCGACGGAGAAGATGGAAGGGGGGAGGGAGGTCATGGGGAGGCCGGTTTCCCGCATGAATTCGTAGGAGAGGATGTTGGCTGCGGCGTCGGAGGAGCCGCGGGCGATGGTGTAGATGGCTTTGGGGTGGAGTTGGGCGATTTGGGCGGCGTCGGAGGCTGATATGGCGGTGCGGATGGTGCCCGCGAAGACCGCAGGGGCCTCCGCCAGTTCCGATTTCATGTGCGCGCCGGGCTCGGTCATTTCCGCAGGCCGTAGCTGTCGAGTTTGGCCCAGACCGGGGAGAGGTCGACGATGGTGCCGGATTCGCGGGCTTGGTCGAGGCCGAGGGCGGCGATGCCGGCCTCCATTGCGTCCAGCACCGACACTGGCAGGCCTGCGGCCTCGCCGCGCAGGAATTTGGTGATGTCGCGGCACATCAGGGTATCGGCGCCGTAGTGGGCGCCTTTGACGGCAGGGCCTTGGGTGTAGTCGTTGTCGACCAAGCGGCGGCCATCGCGGGCGGTGACTTTGAGGAAGCCACGGACGAAGTCGCCCTCGGCCATGCCGTGGGTGCCCATGATGCAGAAGCGGCGGTGTTCATCCGGGACGTTGAGGTTGGTGTGGAAGGCGAGGGAGGCGCCGGTTTCGTATTGCAGGATGGAGGTTTGGAAGTCGATGATGTCACCGTCGGAGCGGAAGGGGTCATCGACGGATTCCCAGACGGATTTCTTGACGTGAAAGATCTCGGCCTCGGCGTTGTTGGAGGGGGCGTTTTCGGGGAGGAAGGATTTCCGGCCACCGAAAGAGGCCACTTTGGCCGGGCGCGAGGCGGTGACCATGTTGTAGATGTCGAGGTCGTGGCAGCACTTTTCGAGGAGGAATCCGCCGGAATAGTGAACCTTTCGCCGCCAGTCGCGCATGAAGAAGGCGCCGTGGTAGGGTGCGATATGCTCGTTGGCTTCTAGGGAGACGATGCGGCCCAACTGGCCTTCGGCGAGGGAGGCGCGCAGGTCGACCATGTGCTGGGAATAGCGCAGGACGAGGCCGATCATGGCACGGGAGGCGCCGCCGTAGTTCGACAGCAGGCGGGCGAGTTCGAGGGTTTCGTCGATGGAGACGACGACGGGTTTTTCGGTGAACATCTGCACGCCGGCCTCAAGGCCAAGGCGGATGTGTTCGAGGTGGAACAGGTTGGGGGAGAAGACGCAGAAGAGGTCGGGCTTGGCGTCAGACAGCATGGCCTCTACCGTCGGGTAGCGGGGGACGTCGGTGCCGATCATCTCCAGAAAGGTCGGCTGGGGGTCGTAGAAGCCGACGAATTCGACCTCGGGCATTTCGGCTTTCAGGGTCGACAGGACGTGACCGGCCCGAAGGCCGATGCCAGCAGTGACAACGCGCATATCAGTCTCCTTCAGGCGGCGAGAGCGGGGGCCATGAGACGGCGCAAGACCGCTCCGCTGGCGTCGAATACGTGGCAATCGGCGGGGTTGATCGACAGGTCGATGGACTGTCCCTCGGCCACGGCGGCGTCGCCGGGCAGGGCGGCGCAAAAGCGTTGGCCGTTGGGCAGGAAGCCGTAGGTGATCGAAACGCCGCCGAGACGTTCCAGCACGCGGACTTTCATCGAGAGGCCCTGACCGAGGTGGATGTTTTCGGGGCGCATGCCAACTTCGATGCGGTCGCCCTTCTTGGCGGAGGCGCCATCGACGGGCAGGGTCATCTGCACGCCGCCGTCAAGTTCGACGGCAAGGCCACGGGTGTCGTAGCCCAGCACCTTGGCGGGGACGAGGTTCATGTTGGGCTGGCCGATGAAGGTTGCGACGAAGCGGGTGGCGGGGTGGTGGTAGAGTTCCATCGGCGTGCCGAATTGCTCGACCTTGCCGGCGGAGAGGACGACGATGCGGTGGGCCATGGTCATCGCCTCGACCTGGTCATGGGTGACGTAGATCATGGTGGCAGCCAGGTCGCGGTGGAGTTGGCTGAGTTCGACCCGCATGTCACCGCGCAGGGCGGCGTCGAGGTTCGAGAGCGGCTCGTCGAACAGGAAGATCTTGGGGTTGCGCACGATGGAGCGGCCAATGGCGACGCGCTGGCGCTGGCCGCCAGACAGTTGGCCGGGTTTCAGCTGCAGTTTTTCGGTCAGTTGCAGGATCTCGGCGGCTTTGGCGACTTTGGATTTGACCTCGGATTCAGGCAGTTTCTGGACGCGGAGGGGGAAGGCGATGTTTTCGTAGACGGTCAGGTGGGGGTAGAGGGCGTAGGATTGGAAGACCATCGAGATGCCACGGTCGACAGGGGCAAGGTTTGACACATCGGTGCCTTCGATGACGATGGCGCCGGAAGTCGCTTCCTCCAACCCGGCGACGATGCGCAGGAGGGTGGATTTGCCGCAGCCGGACGGGCCGACGAAAACGACGAATTCCTTGTCCTTGATGGCAAGGTCGATGCCCTTCAGGACTTGAGAGGTGCCGAAGGACTTGGTGATGTTTTGCAGGTTCAGCGTGGCCATGGGGTCCTCGGGCAAAGCAGGCGGGGGCTTAGGGGATGCGGGCGACCCGGAGGCCGCCCGCGACTTCGGTTACTTCACTTCGGCCAGATCGGCGGCGGCTTGCTTGACCAGATCGTCAACCGATCCGCCCTCGCCCAGCATCACGCCCTGGATCATGGTGGTGAACACGCCTTGCAGCGACTTGAAGTCGGTGACCATCGGCTCGGGTCCGCCGGTCGAGATGCCGTCGACGAAGATCTTCCAGAAGGGATCATCCATGTAGAAGGGCTTGGCCACGCCCAGCTTTTCGTATTGGAAGATCGGGGTCAGGCCCCAGGACTGGTCAAGGTCATACTGCGCATCGCCCGAGGTCATCGCGGCAGCCAGCTTCTGGGCGGCGGCTTGGACAGCCGGGTCCTTCTGCTTGAAGACGGCGATGGAGTCGGTGATCAGGATGGTGCCCGACTTGCCCGACGGGCCATGCGGAACCGGGACGACAAGCATGTTGGGAACCTTGTCTTTCGACTGGCCCTTGGCCCACGGACCGGAGACATACATGCCCAGCTTCTGGTCGTTGAACAGATCCTTCATCTGGTCACGTTCCCAGGCGGTCGGGCCTTCTTCGGCGTAGGGCAGGATGTCCTTGTACATCTGCAGGGTTTCGCGGGTCTGCGGGCTGTCCAGCGTGACAGCGCCGGTGTCGGCGTTCAGAACCGAACCGCCATCGGAATAGAGGAAGTCGAGGAACATGTGCATCGTGTTGTCGAAGTCTTTGCCGGCGATGCCGATGCCTGCGACATTGTCTTTTTCCTTGATCGCCTTGGCCATGGCGATCATGTCAGCCCAGGTTTCCGGCGCCTTGCATTCCAGACCGGCGGCTTTCACGAGGTCGCAGTTGATGTAAAGCGCCTTGGTCGAGAAGGCGTGGGGATAGCCCCAGTATTTGCCGCCCGAAGACACGGTCTTCAACACGCCGGGCTGGTACTTGTCGACCATGTCAGGCGCAATTTCCGCCGGAACGATCAGGTCTTCTTTCGACAGCTTCAACAGCGTCCGCGAGCCGATGTAGGCCAGGCCCACTGGGTTGCCGGCAGAGGCCAGCGTCATCGCCTTGTCTTGGCAGGTGCCCCACGGAACCTGCTCGACACTGACCTTGATGTCGGGGTTGTCAGCCTGGAACTTGTCAGTCACCACCTTGTCGGCCGGGCGCGGATCGCCGCACAGGATCACGGACAGATCCGTGGCATGGGCCGCCATCGCCGAAGTGCCCATCAGGGCCGCGGCGAGGAACAGAGTCTTTGTGTATTTCATTGTGAACTCCCTTTGTTGGTTAGGCTTGGAATGGGTTGGTTTCTTGGTGGTCACTCTTTCACCGCGCCGGCGGTCAGACCGGCGACGAGGTATTTCTGCAGGAACAGGAAGACGATGATGACGGGCAGGATGCCGGTCAGGGTGGCGGCCATCATCTGGTTCCATTCCACCGACTGATAGCCGATGAATTCGAACAGCCCGGCCGCGAGGGGCTGGTATTCGCGCACCTGATTGAAGGTGATGGCGAAAAGGTATTGCTGGGCATAGGCGCCGATGAAGACCGATACGCCGACGACGATCAGGCCCGGGACGGCGAGGGGCAGCACGATCCGGCGCAGGGTGTAGAGGCGGGACGCGCCGTCGACATAGGCGGCTTCCTCAAGTTCTTTCGGGATCTTTTCCAGATAGCCGCGCAGCAGCCAGATGCCGGTAGGGATCAGGAAAGCGACGCCGGGGATGATCATCGACCAGTAGGTGTTCAACAGGCTGAGGGTCTGCATCACACGGTAAAGCGGGATCAGCAGCACGGCGCCGGTGAACATGTTGACGGCAAGGAAGGCGCCGAGAGAGATGGATTTGAACGGGAAATCGAGCCGCGCATAGGCATAGGCGGCGGGGATCACGAAGATCATCGTCAGGGCCGTGACCATGCTGGCGATATAGATCGAGTTCAGGATGTAGCGGCCCAGAAGCGGCACCTTGATCCACATGTCGTGGTAGGCCTGAAAGGAGAATTCGTTGGTCCAGAACTCGTAAGGTGAGTGGAACAGGTGGCTCATCGGCGACAGGCTGGTGCGGAACATCTCGATGAAGGGGAGAAGGATGAAGGTCAGGAAGACCAGAATGGCGGCGTAGATGCCGATTTTGTGGAGGAGCGAGTAGCGGTCCATCAGCATTTACTTCACCCCGTAGAACTTGTTCACGCGGTTCAGAAGCGTGAGGTACAAGAGCGAGAACAGGCCCAGCAGGATCACGATGGCCACGGCACGGGCGGAACCTTCACCGAATTTGAAGTTGCCGATCGCGGTCTTGTAGGTGTCGATGATCATCGTCGTGGTGCCGCCGCGCGGGCCGCCTTGGGTCAAAATCCAGATGATGTCGAAGGAGTTGAAGGTCCAGATCGCGGACAGGAGCGCCATCGAGACGATCACAGGCATGATCTGCGGAATAGTGATGCGGCGGAAGCGGTACCAGCGGCCAGCACCATCAACCCAAGCGGCTTCATAGAGGTCACGGGAGACGCCCTGCATGGCGGCCAGAAAGAACAGGCTGACCATCGGCGTGCCGACCCAGACATCGGTGATGATACAGGAATAGAAGGCCGAGTTCTTGTAAGCGAGGAACTCGAACGGGCCATCAAGGATGCCGAAGCGCTGGGCCATGCCGGACACGATGCCGAATTGGCCGTTATAGACCCACAACCAGCCGATGCAGCCGATGGCGATCGGGATGACCCACGGCGGCATGATCAGCATGCGGAACAGGCCGCGGCCGGGGACGGCGGCGCTGAGGAGCGTGGCCCCGATCAGGCCGACGATCAGCTTGAGCGAGACCGACAGCACCATCCAGTAAAAGGTCAGCCCGATGATGGTGAAGAACTTGCTGCTGCCGAGAAGTTTTTGGTAGTTCGACAGCCCCACCCAGCTTTCGCTGTTCATGTCGGCATTGGTAAAGGACAGGCGGATCGTTTCCAGCAATGGCCAAGCCACGATGACGCCGATGAAGGCGACGGCGGGGAAAATCAGCGCCCAGGCGAACCACGCCTCTGACAGGCCGCGACGGCGTGCTTTGATGGGCGGCGAAATGTCAGTCATTCGTTTCCCCGTATCCGCTCGGTGCTTCAGCGCCGAATCTCTTGTTGGGAGCGATGTTACCAAAGTCGGATGCTTTTACTACCTATATAATACCAATTACGCATAAATTCTGTTTCTCTTTGATTTTTGGCTTGTTTTTTGCCCGAATCGAGCGCCAAATGATGGGCGTGGTCTGGTTTGACCGCTGAAATGTAATACCAATCACAGTGCCGCCATGACCGAGTTGCCTGACCTTTTTGCGCCCCAAAGCTGGTATCGGTCCGACAAGGGGCCGCGCTATGCGCAGCTGTACCGGCACATCGGCGCGCTGATCCGCTCTGGCGCGCTGGAGGCCGAGGCGCAGTTGCCGCCGGAGCGCGATCTGGCCGAGATTGCCGATGTCAGCCGGGTGACGGTGCGCAAGGCGGTGGCGCAGTTGGTGGAGGAGGGTGTGCTGGAGCAGCGGCGCGGGGCGGGCACCTTCGTGCGACCCGTGCCGCAAAGGCTGGAACAGTCTTTGTCCAACCTGATTTCGTTTACCGAACATATGCAGCAGCGCGGCAAGACCTCTTCCAGCCAGGTTCTGCAACGCGGGTTGTATCCACCCCGGCCCGAAGAGCAGATGGCCTTGGGCATTCTGACCGGTCAACGGGTGGCGCGGATCGAACGGCTGCGCAGTGCGGATGGGCAGGCGATGGCGCTGGAATGGTCCTCATTGCCCGAGGACATTTTGCCGGACCCATTTGTGGTGCAAACCTCGCTGTATTCGGTGCTGCGCGATCTGGGCTGTGCCCCGGTGCGGGCGGTGCAGCGGGTGACGGCGGTCAATCTGGAGGAAAGCGAGGCGCATCTGCTGAACCTTGCCACGGGCGCCGCGGTGCTGCGGATCGACCGCACGGGATATCTGGCATCAGGCCGCCCGATTGAATTCACCCGGGGTCTTTACCGGTCTGACATTTACGATTTCATCGCGGAATCGCGTTAGGAGCATCATGGAACTTGGCTTTGACGCCCGGATTGTGGGCCGGGAAATTCACTGCGACATCGTCTCTGACAGGGCGCTGCAGGAGGCGGTGTTCTGCTGTTCGATCATGACCCCGGCCCAGGTGGTGTCGGGGGGTACGCTGGTGCGGCAGGTGGCCGGCTATTCCGAGATTGCCTTGCCGGATCTGGCGGCAGGCGTGCCACATCGGGTGGTGCTGGTGCATGCAGACCCGCATTTTGCGCCCAAGAACCGGGCTTGGCTGCCGCTTGGCCCCTATCTGCGCACGATCTACGGGCCGCTGCCGCTGCCTGAGACCGAATTGGGCGTGCGGTATGACAGCGAGCCCCTGCAGGTGGTGGCGGAGTTTGACGGGCTGAAACTGGTGCCGCAGCCGACGACATGGGTGCCGAAGGGCGGCCTGTTGCGGATGCGGACCTTTTCGGTTCAGGACCTGCAGTTCGCGGCCGCAGATGCCTTGGCACGTCGGCGTGGCTTGGGCGCGCTGGTGGCGGAAGATGGTGCAACGGTGACGATTGCGCGCGACGAGGCGCTGGGCGAGGATCACGTTGTGGAGATTGCTGCCGAAGGCGTGTCGATCCGCGCTGGAACCGATTCCAGCCTGTTCAGAGCCGCAATCACGCTGCTGACCCTGCGCGAAACCCATGCTGGCGCCTTGCCTTTGGGGCGGATCACGGATGGCCCCAGGTTCGACTGGCGCGGCCAGCATCTGGACTGCTCGCGGCATTTCTATGAGGTGGCAACGATCCTCAAGCTGATCGACCTGATGGCGCTGCTGAAGCTGAACCGGTTTCACTGGCACTTTTCGGATGATGAAAGTTTCCGGGTTCAGGTCGATTGCGCGCCGGAGATCTGGAGGAAGACCGAGTTTCGGGGCGAAGGCCAGCTGATCCCCGGCGTGTGGGGCGGCGGCATCCGGTCGGGCGGCAGCTATTCCAAGAAAGACGTGGCGCGGGTTGTGGCCTACGCGAAGGCTTTGCACATCGAGATCCTGCCGGAAATCGAGGTGCCTGCGCATGCCCATGCGCTGAACGCCGCCCATCCGGGGATGCGGGATCGTGGCGACAACGGCGCCGAAATGTCGGTGCATGGCTTTCTGGAAAACACGCTGAACCCGGCGATGCAGGCGACCTGGGATCTGGTGGAGCCTTTGTCACAGGAAATCGCCAGCCTTTTCCCACTGGGCATCCTGCATTTGGGCTGTGATGAGCTGCCGCACGGGGCTTGGGATGGCTCGCCGGCGATCACCAAGCTGAAGGCGGATCTTGGGCTGCAGACACGGGATGATGTTCAAGGCTGGGCCATGTCGAGGCTGGCGGGGTTTCTGGCGGCGCGCGGCATCCGCTCGGCGGCTTGGGAAGAGGCGGCGAAGGGCGGAAATGGCGGGATTGGTCATGATGCGCTGCTGTTTTCCTGGACCGGGCAGGGTCCGGGGATTGCCGCGGCGCGGGCGGGGCACGAGGTGGTGATGTGTCCGGCGCAGAACGTCTATTTCGACATGGCGCACACCTCTGACCGCGAGGATTGGGGTGCCGGCTGGGCGGCCTATGTGGCGCTTGAGGATGTGGTGAACTGGAAACCGGTGCCCGAGGGGGCCGAGGATATTGCGGGCAATGTGCTGGGGGTGGAGGGCTGCTTCTGGTCGGAATTCACCACGCATGATGCCGAAATGGAGCCGATGCTGGCGCCGCGCATTCTTGGGATGGCGAACAAGGCCTGGGACCGGACAGACCGGGTGGACGGGCCCGCGCTCAGGGCCTTGGCGCAGGCCTATGCGCCGTTGTTTGACCGGATCGGCTGGCAGCGGCACAAGGGGGCCTGACACGGCGGGGCTGTGTTGGGCACCTGTCGGTCAGGCTTTGAACAGGCGGTTTGAGGTTGCTTCGGAATACCGCCCAAGGCGCAGGTCTTCCGCGATCAGCGCCGGGTCACGCAGGGTTGCCGGGCCATAGCCTCCGCCACCCGGGGTGCGGACGCGGACACGATCTCCGGGGGCAAGTGCGATGTCTTGCGCCTTTGAAAGGTGCTCGGGGATCGTTGTCACGCCGCCCCGCGTCACTTCCACCCGGTTGAGCGCGCCATCTTGGCCACCAAGCGCGCCTTGCGGGCCGGTGCGGCCATGGTCCATCACGAAACTGGCGCGGGCGTTGCCGCGCAACAGCTCAATTTCGTAGTCCAGCCCGAAGCCGCCGCGGTGTTGGCCTGCGCCGCCCGAACCTTCGTGCAGGGCATAGCGGTGGTACAGAACCGGGAAATTCTGCTCCATGATCTCGACTGGCGGCGCTTTGGAAATGCCGATGGTCGAGCAACCGTTCGACAGCCCGTCGTGGTCGGCATTGCCGCCATAACCGCCGCCCGAGATCTGGTACATCACATAGTCGCGGCCCTTCAGCGGGTCATGCCCGCCCAGCCCGAAATTGCCGCTGGTTCCGGCGGGGGAGGCGGTCACACGGTTGGGCAAAGCAGGCACCAACGCGGCGAAAACCGCCTCGGCGATGCGCTGGCTGACCTCGGCGGCGCAGCCGGAGACGGGGCGGGGATAGGCGGCATCCAGGAAGGTTCCGGCGATGTTTTCCACGATCAGCGGTTCAAAGGCGCCGGCGGAAAGCGGCACCTCGGGGAAGATGTGGCGAATGGCAAGGTAGACCGAGGACAGGGTCGTGGCGCGGACGGAATTCATCGGTCCTATGCAGGGCGGCGAGGAGCCGGCGAAATCGAAATGCAGCGCATCGCCCCGACGCTCGACCGACAGGGAAATGGTGAGGGGTTCGTTCACCACGCCGTCGCTGTCGATGAAGGCTTTCGCTTCGAAGCGGCCCTTGGGGATCAGGGTGATCAGCTTGCGCATCTGGGTTTCGGCGCGCAGCCTGATCTCTGCGATGGCTTTTGCGACTGTGGCATCCGTGTACCGGTCCAAAAGCATCGTCAGACGGTCGGCGCCGACCAGCAGCGCGGAGGCCTGTGCCTTGACGTCACCGATGCGCTGGTCGGATACGCGGATATTGGAGCGGATGATGTCCCAGATTTCCCGATCCATCTCGCCGCGCTTGAAAAGTTTGACGGGCGGCAGGCGCAGCCCCTCTTGTTCGGCGCTGATGGCAGATGCGGAAAACCCGCCCGGAACAGCGCCGCCGGTGTCAGGCCAGTGGCCGGTATTGGACAGCCAGAATGCAAGCCTGTCGTTGCGGAAATAGGGCAGCACGAAGCGGACGTCCATCAGGTGGGTGCCGCCAAGATAGGGGTCGTTGACGATGTAGATATCGCCAGGTTCTGGCGCTGCCGTCAGGCCGGCGGCAATGCGCGAGATGAGGGATTGGGTGGAAAACTGCATGACGCCGACAAAGACCGGCAGGCCCTGCGCACCTTGGGCGATCAGCGCGCCATCCACCGCAGCATAGATGCCGTCGGAGCGGTCATTGGCTTCGGCAATCACCGGAGAGAAGGCAGCGCGGGAGAAGGTCAGATCCATCTCGTCACAGATTTGCTGCAGGCTGGCCTGAATGACAGAGAGGGTGACGGGGTCGATCTCAGTTGGTGTGGGCATGGGGAACCTCGATGATCAGGTTGCCGTCGGGATCTGTGCGAACGGTGCAGCCGGGATCGACGAGGGTGGTTGTGTCCATCTGCTCGATGATCGCGGGGCCGATCAGGGTGGCCGAAACCGGCATGTGGTCGCGCCAGTAAACCGGGGTTGGCGTCCAGCCGTTGAACCAGACCGGGCGGATCTCGCGCTCCGAAAGTGTCTCTGAACGGGTGGAAACAGGGATCAGTTGTCCAAGGTCAGGCTCTGGCCTGCGACCGATCACCGAGGTGGAGAGGTTGACCAGATTGGCGCGGATGGAGGGCAGATCCACGCGGAAACGGGCGAAATAGGCGGCCTCGAACAGGGATTGCAGCGCTTCCCGGGTGGGCCTTGCATGGGGCAGGCGGATGCGCAGCAGGTGGGTCTGACCGATGAACTGCATGTCGGCGGCGTATTCGGCCTCGATCATTGCGACTTCAACCGGTTCCGCCCTGATCAGGGCGCGGCCCTCGGCCTCCTGCGTGGCGAGGATGGTGTGGACGCGGTTGATATCGGCGGAATCCAGCGGTTGGTTCAGGGTGCGCACGAAGTCATGGCGCAGGTCGGCCACGACGCAGCCCAAGGCGTTGGTCAGACCGGGACGGGCGGGCACCAGAACACGGGGGACAGCGAGTTCCTGCGCCAGGGCCACCGCATGGAGCGGGCCCGCGCCGCCAAAGGCAAACAGAGCGAAATCACGCGGGTCCGCACCCAACGACAGCGAGACCATGCGGATCGCCCCGGCCATGTGGGTGTTGGCTATGCGCACGACGGCCTCGGCGGCGTGTTCGACAGACAGGCCGAGGGGGGAGGCGATCTGCTCTTGCATGGCTTGGCGCGCTGCCTCTGCCGCTTGACCGAAGCGGGCGGCGGGCAGGCGGCCCAGCAGCAGATTGGCGTCGGAAATTGTCACCAAATTGCCACCCCTGCCATAGCAGACCGGCCCCGGATAAGACCCTGCGCTTTCCGGGCCAACCCGCAGCATGCCACCGGCGTCGATCCGGGCGATGGAGCCGCCGCCAGCACCCACGGTGCGGACGTCGACCATCGGCACGTGGATCGGCATGGCATATTCCACCTCGATCTCGTTCGAGACCGGGGCGCGGCCGTCGCGGATCATCGCAACGTCGGTGGAGGTGCCGCCCATGTCGTAGGTCAACAGGTTTGGCATTCCTGCCCGCCGTCCGGTGGCAAGAGCCGCCATGACACCCGATGCGGGTCCGGACATCACGGTCTTGACCGCCTCTCGGGACACCTTTTCGGCCGCAATCATCCCGCCGTTGCCGTTCATCACCAGAAGCGAGTTCAGATAGCCCTTGTTCTTGAGGTCCTGCGACAGGCGGCTGATGTAGCGTTCCAGCAGGGGCTGGACGGCGGCGTTGACGGCGGCAGTCACCCCTCGCTCGAATTCGCGGCTTTCAGAGAGCAGCCCATGGCCCAGGGTGACGTGGTCATTCGGCCAGATCTCGCGGGCAATCTCTGCGGCGCGGCGTTCGTGGGCGGGGTTGGCATAGGCGTGCAGGAAGTGGATCACAAGGCTTTCGCAGCCTTGATCCCGCAGCTGGGTCACAGCGTGGCGGACGGCAGCCTCGTCCAGCGGTGTCACGACATGGCCCAAGGCATCCATCCGCTCAGGGACTTCCAGGCGCAGGTCACGGGGGATGACAGGCCGGAACTGGCCCTTCATGCCGTAAGCCTGAGGCCGCGTGCGACGACCAAGTTCCAGCACATCGCGAAAGCCCCGCGTGGTGATCATGCCGGTCTTGCACAAGGCGCGCTCCAGCACGGCGTTGGTCGTGGTGGTGGTGCCGTGGACGATCAGGCCGATGTCGGCAAGGCTGACCCCGGCTGCCTCGAAGGCCGCCAGAACGCCGCCTGCCTGATTGGGCAGCGTGGTCGGCACCTTGGCCATCTTCAGATCGCCCGTCGCAGGGTCAAGGATCACCAGATCGGTGAAGGTGCCGCCGACATCCACGCCCGCAACCCGTGCCATCAGCGCAGCCCGTCCAGACCTTTGACCTGGGCAAGTTCCAGCCCGCCCATGCGCGAGTGAATGCGCGGACCTTTTGACATGGCAAGCACGAAGACAATCTCGTCGGCGCGCGGGGCGTCCGGGACGGTGACGGTGATGGCGTCGAAATGGCCGCGGACGTAGGCGGCGTTGATGTGGCCCAGCGGAATGTCCAGACTGCCGCCCATCGGCGCGACCTTCATCGCCGAGGGGACGATCGCGCGGCTTTCGCCCAGCCGTTCGCGCATCGCATAGCCGCCGGGCGCGTGCCACAGGGCGCCATGTTCGGCCTCGCCCGCCGCACCGACCATGGCGCCTTTGCCATATCCGTCGATGCCCTCCCGTCCGCCAAGCGCTGCGATCAGGCGGTCGGTCATCATCAGGCCTAGGGGCTTCAGATCCTCCATCACGGGCTGCAGGTCAGGCTCGAACATGCCGGAAAACGGGTTCTTGACGACGGCGAGGATCGCGGCGCGCAGGCGGGGAGAGGCGGCGACAGGGCCACCCTCGTGGAAGATCTCCTCGATTTGCAGGGTCAGGCGACGCAGGGGAAAGTCAGGCATGATGGGGCTCCGATAGGGCAAGGACACCGGTGGTGCGCAGTTGGGAATTGAGGGAAAGTGCCGCACCCCGGATCAGTCCCCGAGAGAGACATGTTGTTGCGACGGCTTGCCCGTTGGACAGCGCCAAGGCGGTTTCCGCGCGGCGCAGGGGGCCGACCCCGCTGGTGACCAGACGGTCACCCAAGTCAGTGTCACATTGCAGGCTGTTGGCCGGAACGCGCGTGATGGCGGGATGCAGGGGCAGGTCCACGGCATTGGCGATCATCGTTGCCGCTGCATCGGCCATGGCGGCGGTGTCAGCCAGAACCGTGACACAGTCGGCGATCCCCAGCGAAAAGCTGCGCCCGCGCCAGCCGGAGGTGGCAATGCCGCGGATTTGGTCTTCTGCAAGCACTGTGACCTTGTGTGGCGTGCCCGCGATGGCCGCTGTCAGGCTATGCCCGGGCGAAAGGTGCAGGGCGATGTCCCCGCCATTGTTCACATAAGCCCGCTGCAAGGGGGCTTGGGTCATGGCGGCAAGCACCGTTTCGGCGACGGCTCCGGCCACGGCGGCCATGGGGGTGATGAACGCGGGACGAAACGGCGCGACCGCCGCCGCCATCTTGCGGGCAATCGCGCCCGTCACCGCCTGCTGCGGCGAACGTAACGCGGGCAGCTCGGCCACGAGGTCTTCCAGCAAACCGTCGAAACGGAGAACCGCATTTTGATAGGCCTGTTGAACGGCCCGGGCTTCGCCCCAAGCTTCGCAGATCAGGTCAATCGGGCCATGGTTCAGGTGAAGCCTGCCATCGGCCAAACATGCGGCATGGGGACCGTTCATCCGACATCCTCCGTCGGCCAAGGGCGCAGATGGGCGGTTGTCGGATAGTCAGCACCTTGGGCCAAGGCTTGCTGCAGGGTTACGATCTGCTCGGCATGGCCCCCCATCGCGAGGTAGTCAGACCGGGGCAAGGTGAACTCCAGCGGCGCGACCAAAGCGGGGGTTGGCACATAGCCAAAGGCCCCCTTGGGCAGGCGCAGCACGTCCACCATGAAGGTGATCCCGCCACCCGGCCAGATATAACACTCTGCCCCGCCGATGGTCAGCCGGGTCTGGCGCTGTTGCACCGAGCGCGTCAACTTGACAGGGTTACGGGTGACGCCCGCGCGAAGCGAGCCTCCTGCGCCGCCGACGAACAGGACGGTGCAGAGGGCAGGCTCGCAATTTTCGGCAATCAGGGCGACGGTCGGAAGAAGGCGGTCGGGAAGTGGCTGCTTTTGCGGGATCAGAGCCTCGTCCAGCACGTAATAGGCATGATCCTCGCCGGTGGTGGAGACCATCAGCAGTGTCATGCCGGGCCGCGCGCCTTTTTCCGGGCGCCACGGTCCGAGGATCTCCAGTGGGTCGACCAGCTTGGTGCCACCCCAGCCAAGCCCGGGATCCGAGACGCGGAAGTATCGGCCAGGGGTGGAGCGGTGGCCTTTGATGCGGATCCCGGTGGCGGGCCAGTCCAGAACCTTGCCGGCCTGGTGTTCCGAGACGACGCCCGTGATGTGGTCATCGACGACGACCACCTCATCGACCAGACCCTTCCATTGCACGGCGAACATGCCGATGGTGGCAGAGCCGCAGCCGACACGCATGCGATGTTCGGGAATGCCGTCCACAATCGGGGGTTTTCCGGCCTGAACGATGACGTTGGCCCCATGGTCGATGGTCAACTCCACCGCTTCGCCGTTGCACAAGGCCAGCATGGCGGCGCAGGTTTCGCGCCCCTCGGACTTGGAGCCGCCGGTCAGGTGATGCACGCCGCCGAGGGACAACATCTGGCTGCCATACTCGGCCGTGGTGACGTGGCCAATCGCCTCCCCCTTGCAATGGACCGTGGCGCCTTCGGGGCCAAGGAAGCGGTCTGTGTCGATCTTCACCTTGACGCCACAGTAGGAAAAGATCGCTTCGGTCACCACGGTGACCATATCGGCCCCATCGACCTTCGAGGAGACGATGAAGGGCGCAGGTTTATAATCGGGATACGTGGTGCCCGAGCCGATGCCGGTGATGAAGGTATCGGCTGGAACAGGCTCTGACGCAGCGGCTTCGGGCCAGATCTTGGCGGCGAAGGGAATGATGCGGCTGCCCGATTGCAGGGCGTGCGACAGCATCACCACGGGGTCGGTGCGGACGATCCGGCCCCCGGCATTGGCATAGCGGTCACAGGCGCCTGTCTGGCCGGGGGCGATGTAGCACATCACCGGGCAAGCGTCGCAGCGGATTTTCTCAGACATGACCGGCCTCTTTCATCGCGGCGAGGATACGGTGGGGCAGAGCGGGAAGCCTTGTGATGCGCGCGCCGGTTGCGTGGCGGATCGCGTTCAGGATGGCCGGGGCGGTGGGGATCAGGACATGCTCTCCCAGACCTTTGGCGCCGTAGGGGCCTTCAGGGTCTGGCACCTCGATCAGGATGCTTTCGATCAGGGGGACATCGCCGAAGGTGGGGATCAGGTAGTCATGCAGGTTGTCGGTGCGGCCTGCGATGTAATCCTCCATCAGCGCCATGCCGATCCCTTGGGCGATGCCACCCTCAATCTGGCCCTCGGCCAGAAGGGGGTTGATGACGCGGCCAAGGTCATGGGCGGCGGTGATCTTGTGCAGTTTGACGGTGCCAAGATCAGGGTCGACCGAAAGCTCCACCATCTGCGCGCCATAGCCGTAGACGGCGTAGGGGCTGCCCTGGCCATTGGCATCCAGCGGTTTGGTGGGCGGATCGTAGGTCTGCGCGACGCTGATCGCATAGCCCTGCGCATCAACGGGACGCGAGGCGAGCGGTTGGTTGCCCAAACGGTCGAGGGTGCGGCGCAGCGTCTCGGCGGCGGCTTTGGCGGCGCGGCCGCTGACATAGGTCTGGCGGCTGGCCGAGGTTTTTCCGGCATCGGGCGTCAGGAGCGTATCGGGTCCGATCAGTCGCAAGGTGCTGACGGGGACGCCCAACGTCTGTGCCACGATTTGCGCAATGACGGTGTTGGAGCCTTGGCCGATGTCTGTGGCGCCCTGATGCAGGACGATCTGGCCGTCCGGTGTCACTCCGATGCGGATGGTGGAGGGATTGGGCAGGGCGGTGTTGCCGCAGCCATACCAGCAAGACGCCACACCAACACCACGAAAGGGTGTCTTTTCCGCTTCACCAAGGGCGCGGTCCCAGTGAGGGCGCAGGGCCGCAAGACATTGGGCGATCCCGGTGGCGCGCATCACCTGACCCGTCGCGGAACGGTCGCCATCGCGCAGCGCGTTGATCTGGCGGAACTCCAGCCGGTCAAGGCCGACCTGTGCTGCCAGATCGTCGAACAGCGTTTCCTGCCAGACGGCGGCTTGCGGCACGCCGAAGCCGCGGAAGGCGCCCGACACGGGGCCGTTGGTGTGCACCGCCCGTGCTTGGGCGCTGACGGCAGGCGTCAGATAGGGGCCAGAGGCATGAACGGGCACGCGGTTGGCCACCGTCGGCCCCCATGAGGAATAGGCCCCGGTGTCAAAGCGGCCCTCGAATTCCATCCCGGTGATACGGCCGCGCGCATCACAGCCGATCCGGCCTGCAATTTCGGCCGGGTGGCGCTTGGTGGTTGAGGCCATGCTTTCGGCGCGGGTGTAGGTCATCCGGCTGGGGCGGCCGGTCAGCAGCGTGACAAGGCCGATCAGCGGTTGCAGGCTGACATCCAGCTTGGAGCCGAACCCCCCCCCGACGGCGGAGGGGATGATGCGCACCCGTTCCATCGGCAAGCCAAGGACGGCGGCGGTGTCATCGCGGTCCATGATCGGCGCCTGGGTGCAGGCGCGTAGCACAAGGGTGTCGCCCTCCATCCAGGCGGCACCGGCTTCGGGCTCGATATAGGCATGTTCGACATGGGTGGTGGTGATGGAACCAGTGGCAACATGGGCAGAGTTTGCGATGGCCACGGCGGCGTCGCCTTTCACCACCTGGCCTTGCGTCAGCCGGTTGCCGGGGCGGTTGGGGTGGACAAGTGCAGCGCCCGCGACTTCCGCCGCTTCTGGAGCGTGAAGGCTTGGAAGCGGATCCCAGTTGATCGGAAAACCGCTTAGGTCCGGCTCGATCCCCGGTTCAAAGGCCACCAGCGCCACGCATTCCCCGCGAAACCTTGCGGGCGATGGGGCGATGGCAGGTTGATCCACAAAGGCAGGAATGACACCAAAGGCGTTGCGCCCGGGGATGTCTGAAGCGGTATAAATGCCAGCAATACCGGGGCGTGTGGCAAACCCGGCAATATCGCCGAAGGTGAACGCGGCATGAGGGTGCGGCGAGCGGATGGCCTTTACCGTCAGCGCGCCCGCTGGTGCGAAATCGGCACCGAAACTGTCGCCTGCGACCTTGGCCTGACCGTCGATCCGGGGAAGCCGGGCCCCGACATGGGACGTGACAACAGGCTTTGAGACGCCGGCGTTGGCATCCACGACGGCAGCGATGATCTTGCGATAGCCGGTGCAGCGGCACAGGACCCCGCCCAAGGCATGTTCAACCTCCTGAGGCGAGGGGTGCGGGATGCGCGCCAAGAGATCGCTGGCGGCCATCAGCATGCCGGGTGTGCAGATGCCGCATTGCGCAGCCCCATGGCGCAAGAAGCTGGCGCGTAGCCGGTCGAGAGCCGGCGTGTCAGATTCGACTGTTTCAACCGTGGTGCCTTCGACTTGGGCCGTGGGCATCAGGCAGGCGCAGACCGCGCGGCCGTTGACCAGCACCGTGCAGGCGCCGCAGTCGCCGGCATCGCAGCCGACTTTGGTTCCCATCAGGCCAAGATGCTCTCGTAACGCCTCTGTCAGGCGCAGTGTGGGCGGAACATCAAGGGAGGCGGACGCGCCGTTGAGGGTGAAGCGGATCATTCTGCCACCTCGGCCGCCAGACGGCGCAGCAGGGTCACGGTGGCATCAACGCGGTAAGTTGCAGTGGCCCGGATATCATCGATCGGGGCAAGGGCGGGGCGTATCAGGTCGGGGTCGATGTCAATCCGGCCCAGGGTCTGGCCGATCAGCGCACGTTCCAAGGCAGGCAGACGACGGGCGGTGGGGCCGCAAGCGCCAACCGCGGCGCTGGCTTGAAGGATCTGACGGTCTTGCGCCACCACCCGCAGGGCGGCCATGACGATGGAAATCACCAGATGACTGCGCGCGCCAAGTTTCACAAAAGCCGAACGGCCCGCCAGCGCCGCAGCCGGGATGTGGACAGCCACCAAAATCTCGCCCGGCTTCAACGCCAGTTTGCGCGGCCCGATCAGGCACTGTTCCAGCGCGATCCGTCGGAGTCCGCCAAGCCCGGCAATCTCCACCTCGGCCGACAAGGCCAGAAGCGGAGGGATGCCGTCGGCGGCGGGAGAGGCATTGCAGATGTTGCCACCCAGGGTCCCGGTGTTCTGCACCTGCCGCCCGCCCACCATCGCAGCGGCCTGCTGCAAGGCGCGCAGGGCGGGCGGCAGCGGGGCCTCGGCAATCTCGGACCAGGTGGTGGCGGCCCCGATGCGCAAACTGTCGCCCAAGGCAATCCCGCGCATCTCGGCGATCAGGGTGACATCGACCACATCACCCGTCAGGCCCCATCCGGCGCTGGGATACAGATCCGTCCCACCGGCCAGCACCCTGTATCCGCCCGCCGCGAGGACAAGCGCTGCCGGCAGATCAGAGGGGCGGGCGTAACCGGGCATGCGGGCCTCATTCATTTGCATACGAAGCAGTTTGCGGCCTGTGCCGCGCCGCTGTCAACTTCCTTGCGCGGCGGGTCTGGCTTGGCTATCTCGATCTGATGAAGCCAAACACGCCCGCTTATTGTCTGGATGAACAGGTTGGTTACCTGCTGCGGCGGGTGACGCAGCGGCATTTGTCGATCTTCAGCGCGGCAATTCCAGACCTGACGACGACGCAGTTCGCCGCTTTGGCCAAGCTGGTGGAGTTGGGGCCGCAAAGCCAGAACACGCTGGGCCGGGCCACCTCGATGGATGCCGCGACGATCAAGGGCGTGGTGGACAGGCTGGTGCGCGATGGTCTGGTGGAAACCGCCGCCGATCCCGATGACCGCCGCCGCTTGACCGTCAGCCTGACCGAGGCCGGGACGACGCTGTATCGCAACCGCATCGCCGCCGCCCTACAGGTGACAGCGGACACGCTCGCTCCGCTCAAGGCTGAGGAGCAGGCCGTTCTGACGGCGCTTTTGTCGCGCTTGGCCTAGCGAACAGGTCGCAAACCGGCGCTTCTTTTTGCTGGCAGGCATTAGGCTTGGCCCAAACCGGAGGCCTGCCCATGTCGAACGATGCCCTGCTGCAACCCTACACCTTGAAACACCTGACCCTGCGCAACCGGATCATGACGACCAGTCACGAACCGGCGTACCCCGAGGAGGGGATGCCCAAGGATCGCTATCGCCTTTACCATCTGGAGCGGGCGAAGGCGGGTGTGGCGATGGTGATGACGGCGGGCTCGGCTGCGGTTTCCAAGGATTCGCCGCCGGTGTTCAACAACGTGCTGGCCTACAAGGACGAGGTCGTGCCGTGGATGAAGCGCATTGCCGACGACTGCCACGAGGCGGGGGCGGCGGTGATGATCCAGCTGACCCATCTTGGGCGGCGGACGCGGTGGGACAAGGGCGATTGGCTGCCCGTTCTGGCGGCAGGCCCGGGGCGCGAACCCAGCCACCGTGCCTTTCCGAAGGTGATCGAGGATTGGGACATCGAACGCGTCATCACCGACTTCGCCGATGCCGCGGAGCGGATGAAGGAAGCCGGTCTGGATGGGGTGGAGTTTGAATGTTACGGGCACCTGCTGGACCAATTCATGTCGCCCTTCACCAACCAGCTTGAGGCGCCCTACGGCGGCAGTCTGGAAAACCGGGCGCGTTTCGCGATGGAGGTTCTGGCGGCATGCCGCAAACGGGTGGGCGAGAAGTTCCTGCTGGGCATGCGCTACACGGCCGATGAAGCCGAAGCCGGGGGCATCAGCGCGGACGAAGGTGTTGCCATCGGCAAGATGTTCCGCGATTCCGGGCTGGTCGATTTTCTGAACATCATCAAGGGACGCATCCACACCGATGCCGCAATGACCGATGTGATTCCGATCCACGGCATGAAAAGTGCACCTCATCTTGACTTCGCGGGGCGCATGAAGGCCGAAGTGGGCATGCCGACGTTCCACGCCGCCCGCATTCCCGATGTGGCCACGGCACGTCATGCCATTGCCACCGGGCAGCTGGACATGGTCGGCATGACGCGCGCCCACATGGCCGATCCTCACATTGTGCAAAAGATCATCGAGGGGCGCGAGCATGACATTCGCCCCTGCGTGGGGGCCACCTATTGCCTTGACCGGATCTATCAGGGCGGCATGGCGCTATGCATCCACAACCCCTCGACAGGTCGTGAAGAGACGATGCCACATCAGATTGCACCGGCCGCAACCCGGCGTCAGGTTGTGGTGGTGGGTGCAGGTCCGGCCGGGTTGGAGGCGGCGCGGGTGGCCGGCGAGCGGGGCCACAAAGTGACGGTCTTCGAGGCGGCGGCAGAGGCTGGCGGCCAGGTGCGTCTGCTGGCCCAGACCAAGCGCCGGGCCGAGATGATCGGCATCATCGACTGGCGCATGGCACAATGTGCGGCTTTGGGTGTGGAGTTCCGCTTCAATACCTGGGCCGAACCTGAGGATATTCTGGCGCTGAGCCCCGATGTCGTCATCGTGGCCACGGGCGGTATGGCGCAGAAGGACATCCTTGCCTCTGGCAATGAACTGACTGTGTCGGCGTGGGATATCCTTTCCGGTGATGTGAAGCCCGGTCAGAACGTGCTGCTTTACGACGATGCAGGCGATCACACCGCGTTGCAGGCAGCGCAACTGCTGGCGGAAGCCGGATCGACCGTTGAAGTGATGACCCCGGACCGCACCTTTGCCCCCGACGTGATGGCGATGAACCTTGTGCCCTACATGCGCGCCATTCAGGACAAGGCCGTGACCTTTACGGTGACCTACCGCCTGACCTCGGTCGAGCGGGATGGCAACCGGATCAAGGCGACCATCGACAGCGACTATAGCAAGCTTGGCATCACGCGGCACTTCGACCAAGTCGTGGTGAACCATGGCACCGCGCCTTTGGACGAGGTCTATTTCGCGCTGAAGCCCCGCTCGGTCAATCTGGGGGCGGTCGACTATGAGGCCTACATCGCAACCCAGCCGCAAACGCTGGCCGCCGGCCCGGCGGGCTTCCAGCTGTTCCGCATTGGAGATGCGGTCGAGGCCCGCAACATCCATGCGGCTGTTTATGATGCACTTCGCCTGGTCCGTACCATCTAGGGTTGTATATGGGCCAAATCCCTCAGTTTTTTTGAAGGAATGCGGATTTGCCACAGTTTCGACCCAATGATTTGACGTTTCGTTAACGGGCATGTCACGCAATAGTGACGTGGGTTGCTGCACAGTTTGCGGCAACAGCAGGAGGTTGAAATGATATCGTCTCAGGTGTCTGAGGACGTCGTCCAAGTTGCCCTGGTCGCCGTGGGTAGCCACCCCGGGCTGGCAGTTGGTCCATTGTCGCAACATTTTGGCCTGAAGACGACCGAGGCCGAGGTCTTGTTGGCGCGGGGGTGCGGGGTGATCGCCTCTCGTGTCCCGCGGTTCCAAGCCAGCGCTGCGGTGCCCGTTCTTGCGGCTCTGGGGCTGCAAGTGGCGATTCTGCCGATGGACGCGGTGCCGCTGCCAGAGCGATTTGACCTTTCCATTCGCGTGAAGGACAGCGCCGCGATCCCCTTTGTCCGGCAGGTCCTGAAACGGTCGGGTTGCACTTATGAGGCCAAACCTGAGGATTTCTTTGGACCGGCAGGGCTGGAGATCACGGACCTTGCGCAGGTCACGGCGGAAGACTGTGCCGCTGCCTTGCGGGCCGGGTCTGGGGTCAGCGTAAGGCTGTGCGCACAAAGCCAGGCGGTATATGATGTCTTTTTCGCAGCCGGCAGATCTTCGGAAGAGATGGCGCGGGTTCTCAAGCACGTGTCGCTTCTGGCGCTTTCGCCGATGGATCACTGCCCGGCAATCGCCGCGGGCTTGGACCGTCGCATGCTGACCTACCTGCTGGCCTGCTTTCCAGAAGCCGGATTGATCGGCGTCAATCAGGTATTTCAGCGCTATGATCTGTCGATGCGGAGTTTGGGCCGTCTGTCGATCCTTGACCTGAGCGATTTTCTGGCCACGCGGGGTCTTGCCACCAAAGACGCCCTCAAGGCGGTGCGGTCGCCGCAAGGCTTGCGCCTTGACGCCGGGCTGAGCCGTGCCGCTGCTCTTCAGTTTGTGGCGGACTATGCGATGATTGGATTGAGTGTTCGCGCCGATTTGGTGCGCGCCTGACTGAAAACCCATAAAATGCCCGCAGTTAAGCCCGGATTCATGCAGATCCACTAAGCTTGGCCTTGGGTGAGACTATGGGTGTGGGAATGGCTGGGCAATCAAATGCCGCGCCAGTCATCATCAAACGCAAGAAGGTCATAAGCGGCGGCGGTCACCACGGTGGGGCGTGGAAGGTTGCCTATGCAGACTTTGTGACGGCCATGATGGCCTTCTTCATGCTGATGTGGCTTTTGGGCGCGACGACGGAAAAGCAACGCAAGGGAATCGCGGACTACTTCAATCCGACGATTCCGATCAACCGCGTCTCGGGCGGCGGCGATGGCGCCTTTGGCGGCGATTCGATCTTCAGTGATCAGACCTCGGCCAAGAATGGCACCGGACAATCGGCGGCTGCCCCCGGTGATGAGCAGAAATCCGGCGGGGCCGGTGGTACGGCCGCGGGCGAGGACAAGGCCGCGCAGGATGATGCCCTCAAACGTTTGCAAAGCCAGCTGGAGGGCAAGGGCGGTGAAAGCCAGACGATGCAAAGTCTGCTCAGCCACGTGGTAACGAAGGTCACCGATGAAGGTTTGGTGATCGAGATGTTCGATGTCTCAGGCAGCCCGTTGTTTGCCGATGATACCGCAGCGCCAACCGACACTTTGAAGGGAATTGCCGCACTTTTGTCGGATGTTCTGGGACAAACGAAGAACCAGATCGCCGTGGAGGGCTATGTCCACGCTTATCCGGTGATGATGGTCAAGAATCCGACCTGGGACCTGTCGTCCTCTCGGGCGCAGGTTGTGCGGCAACTGCTTGAAAATGCAGGCATGTCAACCGAGCGTATCTCTCGCGTCAGTGGTCATGCCGACCGAAAGCCTGTCACTGCCGACCCGACGGCCCTGCGCAACAACCGGATCGAGGTGATCCTGCTGCGCAAGGATCGGTAAGCGATTTGGATTTTACCTGTTAGGCTAATCTTAAGTCGGAGCGTGCAGCCTGTCCTCACAAGGTCGAGCTGCAGAAAGGCGCTATCGATGACGATTTCCTCTTCGCTGAATGCGGGGGTGGCAGGGTTGAACGCGAATGCCAACCGTCTGGCAACCATTTCGGACAACATCGCGAACTCCTCTACCTATGGCTACAAACGTGCCACGTCCGATTTCTACTCGGTTGTGGTGCATGGTGACCTCAGCACGTCCTATGCCGCGGGCGGCGTGCGGTCGACCAGCTACCGGCTGATCGATGAACATGGGCCGCTGATCGGCACCGCCAACGCAACCGACCTTGCCATCGACGGGCGCGGCTTCATGGCCGTCACCACGATTGACGCCGTCAATCGTGGTGTGGGCGATTTGCCGATTTCCCTGACCACGACCGGCTCCTTCAAAGCCGACGCAGATGGCATCCTGCGCACGCCAACAGGGCAGGTGCTGATGGGATGGCCTGCCAATCCGGACGGCACTTTGTCCAACTTCCCCCGCGACACGATGAAGGCGATGACACCGGTCAAGCTGGATCAGAATCAGTATGTATCCAACCCGACCACGAAGATGTCGCTGGGGGCCAACCTGCCCGCCACCGCGACGGAGGCCGGAGCCAATGGCCAATCCTACCAGATGTCGGTGCAATATACGGGCAATCTCGGCACACAGGAAACGCTGCACTACGTCTTCACGCCGACCGTCCCATCCAGCGGCGCCTCCAATACCTGGGACATGACGATCGCCGATTCCGCGTCGGGCAACGCGGTGATCGGAGAATATACGGTGGCTTTTGACAGCTCGCAAAGCTCGGGCGGGACGCTGGCTTCGGTGACCACCGTGTCGGGTGCGGATTACGATCCGAGTACGGGTACCATCCCCCTCGCCGTTGCTGGCGGCAATGTGGACCTGAACATCGGCGCCGTGGGCGTGACGGGTGGCATGACACAACTGTCGCAAAGCTTTGCCCCGATCGGCAAGGCCACCAACGGGACGCCAGTTGCCCGTCTTGTCGGGGTGGATATCGACGACAACGGATATCTGCATGCCAATTACGATCAGGGCTTTTCCAAGGTGATCTACCAGATCCCTGTGGTTGACGTGCCAAATCCCAACGGGCTCAGCTCGCACAGCGACCAGACCTATCAGATTTCGGCTGAATCCGGACCCTTTTACCTGTGGGACTCGGGCGATGGTCCGACGGGCAAGATGGTTGGCTATAGTCAGGAACAGTCCACCACCGACGTCACGTCGGAACTGACCAACCTGATCACAACGCAGCGGGCCTATTCGTCGAACGTCAAGGTGATCCAGACGGTCGACGAAATGCTGCAAGAAACCGCGAACCTCAAGCGATAGGGGGCTTAGGTGACCATTGGCGGCACCCTGGCCAGCGCACTTTCCGGCTTGACGGCAGCGTCCAAGCGGGCGGAGTTGGTATCCTCCAACATCGCCAACGCCACGACCCCCGGCTACGGTCGCCGCACACTGGATGTGACGTCGCAGGTTGTGGGCACCAGCGGGCAAGGCGTGCAGATTGTTGGTGTCAGCCGCGCCGTCAACCAGCCGCTGATCAGTGACCGCCGCCTGGCCCAATCCGCGCAGGGTGACGCGGATGCGCGGACAGCCTTTTATCAGCGACTTGAAACCCTGATGGGCACGCCTGATCAAGCCTCGTCGATCAACGGCCGCGTTGCCGCGTTCAACTCGGCCTTGACGGAGGCCATTTCGCATCCGGAGTCCGAGCCCCGCTTGAGTGCGGTTCTGGATGCCGCCAAAGGGATCACAAGCAGCATTGCGGCTGTTGGCAAGGACATTCAGTCCGCCCGTACCGCGGCTGACGGCGAAATTGCGGCACAGGTGAAGCAGTTGAATGACGGGCTGGACAAGGCCTCCAAGCTGAACGTCCAGATCCGCAAAGGCTATGGCGTGGGCCAGGATACTGCCGCCTTGCAAGACCAGCGCCAGCAGGTGATTGATCAGATCTCGCAGATCGTTCCCCTGCGGGAGGTGCTTCAAAAAGACGGCTCGGTATCGCTTTATACGACCACGGGGGGTGTCCTTCTGGATGGTGTCCCATCGGTTTTCGGGTTCAATCCGACCTCAGGTGTTTCTGCGGCGATGACCTTGCAGTCGGGCGGCCTGTCGGGCCTGACCCTGAACGGGGTTGCAACACCGACCGCAGGCGCGTCCTCGGTCATTCTCGGGGGATCGCTGTCCGGAAACTTCGCCGTTCGCGACGATCTGGCAGTCACCGCGCAGTCGCAGATTGACGGTGTGGCGCGGGATCTGGTCGAACGCTTTCAAGACAGTGGGCTGGATGCCACCCGGGCACCCGGCGATCCGGGCCTGTTCACTGACAAAGGCGCGGCGTTTGATCCCGCCAACGCGCTGGGTCTGGCCCAGCGGCTGATGGTCAACAGCGCGGTTGATCCCGGTCAGGGCGGCGCCTTGTGGCGGATCCGCGACGGTTTGGGGGCCAGCTCGCCCGGAGCCGTTGGGAATACGGCATTGTTGACCGACCTGAACACCGCCTTGACGGCAGAACGCAGTCCTGCCTCTGGCGGTTTCATGGCTGGCGCCCGCAGCTTTTCGGTCCTGACCAGTGATCTGCTTTCTGTGACCGCCTCCAACAAACTCTCGGCGCAAGGCGACTCGACCTATGCCGCGACGCGTCTGGAAACCTTCACCTCGATGGAGGCGCAGGGGGGGGTCGATACCGATCAGGAAATGCAGGATCTCTTGCAGATCGAGCAAAGCTATGCGGCCAATGCCAAGGTCATCAAGACCGTGGATGACATGTTGAAAACCCTGATGGATATATAAGATGCCCAGTATGACCGTCGGCGATATGGCGCAGTCCCTGATCCTCAGCCGTCAGGGAATGAACCTCAAGACCGCCATGCAAAAGCTGTCGACCGAGGCGACCACGGGTCTGGTGTCGGACCAGACCGCACGCCTGCGCGGCAACTACGTGCCCATCGCCGGGATCGAGGCTAGCCTGACCCAGCTTGACGCCTACTCGACGGTAACCTCCGAAACAGGGGTCATTGCCAGCGTCATGCAAACCGCCCTTGGCACGATCTCGGATCAAACGAGTGCCCTGAGTTCGGCTTTGCTGGCGGGGGCGTCGGGAGCCACATCGACCGTGCAGATCGACACATTGGGCAGTGACGCGGCGCACCGGCTTGATACGGTGATGTCGGCGCTGAACACCAGATTGGGCGAAAGGTCGCTTTTTTCAGGCCAAAGCACGGACAAGACTTCTGTTGCCAGTGCCGATACCATGCTGACAGCGCTGCAAACGGCCGTCACCGCTTCTGGGGCAATCTCTTCCGCAGACGTCCAGACCGCGGTGAACGCCTGGTTCGATGATCCCAATGGTTATGCGGCGACGGTCTATCAGGGTGGAGCGCCCTTGGGCCCCGTCCCCGTCAGTCCCGATCAGACTGCGCAGATCGATGTCACCGCCAAGGACCCTGCGATCATCAACACCTTGAAAGGCCTTGCCATGGGAGCGCTTTTGTCGCGTGGCGTGCTTGCCGGAAGTGACGTGGCACGGGCCGATCTTGCCAAGCGGGCCGGCGAAAGTCTTGCCGGGTCCCAGACCATCATCGCCCAACTTGGCGCACGTCTTGGCACGACGGAGGCTACGGTCGAGAATGCCGCCACCCGCAACGACGCTGAGAAGAATGTGTTGCAGACGGCGCGGTTGAACCTTCTGTCGGTAGACCCTTACGAGACGGCTGCAAAGTTTCAAGAAACCCAAGGCCAATTGCAGACCCTCTATGCCCTCACCGCGCGTGCATCGCGCCTCAGTCTGGTGGATTTCCTGTGATACTCCGCGCCCTCTGTGTCTCTCTGGTCACGCTTCTGACCTGCCCTGCGGCAGCAGAAGCCATCCGAATCAAGGACTTGGTAGAGTTTGACGGTGTTCGTGGCAATGACCTTGTCGGCTATGGTCTGGTTGTTGGCCTCAATGGCACTGGCGACGGTCTGCGCAATTCGCCTTTCACCGAAGAGATCATGTCCAACCTATTGGAGCGTCTTGGCGTCAACGTCACCGGAGAGCAGTTCCAGCCCAAGAACGTGGCGGCTGTCTTCGTGACGGCCTCGCTGCCCCCCTTCGCGCGGGCTGGCGGACGGATCGATGTGACGGTTTCGGCGATTGGCGATGCGAAAAGCCTGCTCGGGGGGACACTGGTGATGACGCCGCTGAACGGGGCGGATGGACAGATCTATGCGGTTGCACAGGGGACAATCATCGCCGGCGGTGTCTCGGCTGAGGGGCAGGCCTCGAAAGTGACCGAGGGTGTGCCAACTGCAGGGACGATCCCCGCTGGAGCGCATGTCGAACGCGAGGTGCAGTTTGATTTCAGCCAGATGCATTCGGTCCGTTTGGCTTTGCGGTCGCCAGATTTCACAACGGCCTCGCGGATCGAGACCGTCATCAACACAGCCTTTGGCGGCAATGTGGCGCTGATGCAGGATGCCGGTACCGTTGCCCTGAACATCGATGCCACACATATGGACAGCCCGGCCCATGTCATCGCCAAGGTGGAGAACCTGACTGTAGAGCCTGAAGCGCGCGCCCGGGTTGTCGTGGATCAACGCAGTGGCACCATCGTGATGGATGACGACGTCCGCATCAGCCATGTCGCCATCGCACAAGGCAACCTCACCCTGCGGGTCGATGAGATGCCGCAGGTCGTGCAGCCAAACCCGTTTGCCCAAGGTGAAACCATTACCGTGCCGCACACCAATGCCGATATCCAGAACGCCCCCGGCACGGGCCTGGCCGAGGTTCAGGGCGGTACCAGCCTCTCACAGGTTGTAGCCGGTCTGAACGCCTTGGGTGTGGCGCCGCATGACATGATCGACATCCTGAAAAGCATCAACGCCGCCGGCGCACTTCATGCCGAGTTCCTGGTGAACTGACCGATTCAAGCAAAGACGGCCGCGCCGCCGGGCGAGGCCTTCTGGCACCGGAGCGCGAAGGGTCGCTGTCAGCTTCCGGCGTAGCTGCGAACCAAAGCGCTAGAGATGAGGGTCCAGCCATTGGCCACGACGAAAAAGGCCAGTTTGAATGGCAAGGAAACCACTGCCGGGGGCACCATCATCATCCCCATCGACATTAGGATGGCTGCCGTCACCAGGTCGATGATCAAGAACGGCAGATAGATCAGAAATCCGATCTGAAATGCCCGCGAGATTTCTGACAGCATGAAGGATGGGACCAGAAGCGAGAAGGGCGCATCGGCAAGTTTGGCTGTCTCGCCCGGACGCAGCGCCTCAAGGGCTGCGAAGGTATCGGGATTGGTGCGGTTGGCCATGAAACCGTGAAAAGGGGCCGCGATCAAGGGGATTGCCTGCTGCACTTCGATCTGACCGGAGGTCAGCGGCTCAACCCCCTTTGTCCAGGCCTCGGTGAAGACCGGGTCCATGACGAACCAGGTCAGGAACAGCGCAAGGCTGACGATCACCATGTTTGGGGGCGATTGCTGCAGGCCCAATGCCTGCCTCAGGATGGACAAAACCGTGACGATGAAGGGAAAACAGGTCACCATCACCGCCAGACCGGGCACTATGCTGAGCAGGGTGACCAGGGCGATGATCTCGACCGATCGGGTCGCCAAGGAGGAGTTGTTACCAAAGTCCAATGACACCGATTGGGAAAAAGCGGGTGCGGCGGCCAAGATCAGCACAACCGCCAGAGCGGCACTCCGTTTCACAACCCACCCCGGAGATTGGCCACCTCGGTAAGGCGCACGGCAAGTTGCCCGGCCTGATCACCCTCCATCTCCTGCAGCTCGCCACGCGCGATCAGCCGGTCACCGACGTAAAGTTCCACGGGGTCATCCACCCGGCGATCCAAAGGCAAAATGGCGTCGCGGCTAAGCCGTAGCAGGTCTTTCACCATCGGGCGCGCCTTGCCGACCGAGATTGTGACTTCGATTGGCACCTGTGCGAAGGGGTTCGAGTCGGCGGGATCATCCATTTGGTCTGTCCTTTCCGGGAAGGTCGAAGAAGCCGCGCACGGCGGAGGTGATGTCAGCGGTAGCCTTGTCCAAGTCGACCTGCGTCTCCACAGTGCCGAGGCGAAGGTAGACCTGCCCTTCACCCAGGGTCGGCTCCTCCTCGATGGTCAGCGGAAGGCCCGTCGCTTGCTCCAGAAGGGCTTCGACAGAGGCGCGGGCGGCGGGGTTGATCACCAGTGTGACCGGCGCATCGCCCAGTCCTTCTGCCAGCGGCATGAGGGTTTCCAGAACGAAGGGGGCGAGGGTTTCCCGCGCAATCTCGGGCAAAAGCTGGCCGACGATCTGCAGCAGCAAAGGCTCCACCGCTTTCAGAACATGCGTGCGCGCCTCGTGATAGGTGAAGCTGAGGGTCTGCAGATTGCGCGCCAGTTCAGCACGGATTCTGGTCTGATCTTCGGACATCGCAGCACTGGCGTCATCCCAGCCGGCCTTGTAGCCCGTCTCGTATGAGGCCAGCTTTTCATCCTCAAGCGCCACACGGTCCAGAACAACCGTATGGGTCTTTTGCGGCTTTGGTTCGGCGTCAAAAACCTCGAGCTTCAAGGCCATCAAACCGGCTCCTCGTCATGTTCCATCCAGGCGCGCAGGATCTCGATCGACTCTGCCTGACGCTCTTCGATCAGGCGACGCAGGCGGGCGACGGGATCGGTTTCGACGCCCGTCATGGCGGCTTCCTGTTCGGAGAAGTCAGCAACTTGCGGGAAGATGCCGCCGTCGTCGATTTCCCCATTCAGGGCAACGGGTGCGGATGAACTCAAGCCATTGGGCAAAGCAAGGGGCGCTAGAGGGGGCTGCAACGCGGCGGCCGCTCGACCCGACGAGGTCAGAATGGGCCGGATGACGAAAAGCCCCAAGATCAATGCAACGAAGGCCAAAATCCCCAGCTGGATCATCGACATCAGATTGATCGGGCCCAGTGCCGCCATGAAGCCGGATTCCGCAGCGGTGCCTTCGACAACTTGCTGGTCAAACGGCAGCGATTTCAGGGTCAGGACGTCGCCGCGCGTGGTATCAAGGCCAACGGCAGAGGCGACGAGTTCCTTGAGCGTTGCAAGCTCGGCGTCGGTTCGGGGTTGAAAGGTCACTGACCCGTCGGCGGCCGTGACCTTCTGTTGGTCGACAAGCACGGCGACAGAAAGTTTTGCAACCGCTCCGGGTGTCTTGATGACCTGACGATTGGTCTCGGACACCTCGTAGTTGACTCGCTCGGACTTGTCGGAGTTCTGGCTTTGGTTCGTTCCGCCGGGCCCTGCAGCCCCCGTCGGCAGGTTCGACGCGACAGTCACGTTGCCATCCGCGCCTGTCGAGGATCCGGTCTTGTCCTGCGTTTCCGTCGAGATGGCGACCTTCCCCTGCGGGTCAAGGGTGCGCTGATTGACCTCTTCGCGGTCGGTGACAAGGTCGACATTGACCTCGACTACGGCCTTCCCAGGGCCAACGCGTGCAGCCAGAAGGCGTTCCACGTTCTGCTTGATTTCTGCCGCCTTCGCGTCGCCAGCTGTATTGGGTGCTGCTGCATCTGTGTCGGAGGGAATCAGCCCCGCCACCGAGTCAATCACGGCCACATCGTCTGGCTGCATGCCCGACACGGCCCCGGCGACCAGATGACGGATCGCGTTCGCCTGTTCGGCCGACAGGTGACCCGACCGGGTTGTGACCGTGACGCTTGCCGTGGGTTTGCTTTTGTCTTGAAACAGTTGGGTCGGTGCCTGCGCGATATGGACCCGCGCCGCCTTGACCTCTGGCAGCGCCAGAACCGTACGCGCCAGTTCACCTTCCTTCGCGCGCCAATAGGCGGCATCGAACATCTGCGAAGTCGTGCCAAATCCTGAAAGGGAATCAAGCAGTTCGTAGCCGGTCCCACCGGTTGCCGGAAGGCCTTGCCCGGCAAGGGTCATTCGCAGACTGTCACGTTGCGCCTCATCGACATAGATCGCATCACCGCGAATCTCATACTTGACGGCCTGCGCATCCAGCGCCGTCACAACCGCCCCGGCCGAAGCGCTGTCGAGCCCGGAATAAAGAAGCGCCATGTTGGCCTGCCCCGCCAGACGCGCGAGGCCAAGAATGGCCAGAAACATCGTGACAGTCGCGCCAATCACGATGGCGCGCCGCTGGTTGCTGAGATTGGTCCAAAGCGAAAGCAGATTCTGCACTGTCGTCTCCGTTCAGGGCTTCTGCCCCTCACCGCCACTTTGAAGGGTCCGTCTTAACAATCGGTTAGTAGGAATGGGTCTATCTTTGTTCTCATAGCGAGGATGGAGGTCCCTTTGGCCGAAGCCGAAGTGCCGCAGGATGCGGCCCCCAAGAAGAAGTTGAAATTGCCCCTGATCTTGGGGCTGGTGCTGTTCCTGAGTTTGGGCGGGGGCGGGTTCTATGCCGTCTACTCCGGCATGATCCTGGCGCCTGCAGCCGCAAGCAAACCGTCGGAGGACACCAAGGACCCACCAGCCATCGCCTTTGTGCCACTTTCGTCCGTGACGATCTCACTGGGCAAGGCAGCAGATAACCATCATCTGCGCTTCACCGCGCAACTGGAGGTGGCCAAGGACAAGGTTGAGGAGGTCACCGGCCTGATACCCCGCATTCTGGATGTACTGAACGGCTACCTGCGTGCCCTAGAGGTGGCTGAACTTGAGGACCCCGATGCCCTCGTGCGGCTGAGATCGCAAATGCTGCGCCGCATTCAGATTGTCACCGGTGAGGGGCGCGTTCGCGATCTGCTCGTCACTGAATTTGTGCTGGATTGAGAGGGTCACATGAATCTGATTTCTGATATTCTTCTCTCGGCCGGGGCTTTTGGGGCCGCGATCTATTGTTATGTCCTGGGGGCGCGACTCAAGAAGTTCACCACTTTGGAAAGTGGGATGGGCGGGGCAATTGCCGTTCTGTCCGCACAGGTGGATGACATGACCAAGGCGCTGGACAAGGCACGTCTGGCCGCCACCGGCTCGGCCTCCAGTCTGGAGAATCTCACGACTAGGGCCGAGGGGGTGGCGGCACGGATTGAACTGCTGCTGGCCTCGATGCACGATCTGCCCGAACCCAATGCACCATCGGCTTCGACCCAGACCGAACCTGGCGAAGAAGCGGATCGCAAGTTGCGGTTCATTCGACGCCGATCTGCGCGCAACGACCTGGAGGCGGCCGAATGAAGGCGCGCAAACCACAGTCCGGCCGCAGCGTTCTTGTTGTTTTGTCACTGATTCTTGCTTCCTCCGGGGCCTTGCGATTGGGCTCCGGCATTGGTGCGGCGCTGGCCAATTCGTCTGTGGAATCGGCTGCAGCGCCCTTGAACTGTCCGACCCCGCCAGCTGCCTTGGCCGCCGCACTGGCCGGGCGGGAGGCGCAGGTCAAGGCCGAGGAGGCGGCAGCTGCAGAAAGGATGGCGGCCCTGAACTTGGCCGATCAGGCGATCACCAAGCGCATGGACGAGTTGAAGGCGGCTGAAGATGAGCTCAAGAAAACCCTCGCCATTGCAGACGGCGCCTCCGAAAAAGACTTGGCCCAGCTGACCGCCGTCTATGAAGCCATGAAGCCGGCCGATGCTGCGGCCCTGTTCCAGACGATGGCGCCCGAGTTTGCTTCCGGTTTTCTTGGTCGGATGCAACCCGCCTCTGCCGCCGCGATCATGGCGGGCATGAAACCGGACAAGGCCTATGAAATCTCGGTTCTTCTTGCTGGTCGCAATGCTCTGGCGCCGAAGAACTAGGGTCAGGGTTTCTTAACATCGGCATGTCAAACTTGCCGGGGGTAAAAGAAGGTAGGGGCTGATCATGATTGCGATCGTCGGCATCATAATGATCTTTGTCATGGTCTTCGGCGGATATGCTTTCGCGGGCGGCAAGATGGGGATCATTCTGGAGGCTCTGCCGCATGAAATGATCGTGATCGGTGGTGCCGCAATAGGTGCCTTCCTTTTGGGAAACGATTTGCCGACGGTCAAGCAGGCCGCCAAGGACCTCGGCAAAGTGTTCAAAGGCTGCAAATGGAAGCCCGCCGACTACCGCGATCTGCTGGCACTTTTGTTTGAGTTGGTGCGAATAGCGCGCTCCAATCCGGTGGCGCTGGAAGAGCATGTTGAAAACCCTGATGGGTCGAGCATTTTTGGACGTTTCCCGAAGATCCAGCATGACCATGATGTCGTCGAACTGATCTGTGACACGTTGCGCGCCGCCTCGATGAACTACGACGACCCGCATCAGGTGGAAGAAGTTCTCGACAAGCGGATGGAGGAGGCGCACCACCATGCGCTCCATGGCAGCCACGCTTGGCAATCCATGGCGGATGCCATGCCCGCCATCGGGATTGTTGCCGCTGTGCTGGGCGTGATCAAGACCATGGGCTCGATCGACCAGCCACCAGAGATCTTGGGCGGCATGATCGGCGGTGCGCTTGTCGGAACGTTCATGGGTGTATTTCTGGCCTATGGGTTCATCGGCCCCATGTCCTCTCGCATCAAGGCAGTGGTGGATGAGGACAACTATTTTCACCAACTGATCCGCGAGGTTTTGATCGCCAACCTGCATCGTCACCCGCCAAATATCTGCATCGAAGTCGGCCGCCAGAATACGCCGCATCATGTGCGCCCAAGTTTTTCCGACGTTGAAGCCGTGTTGCGCGGGTTGAAACAGGAAAACGCGGCATGAAAGTGCTGATGGCCCTTCTGGTCGCGCTGGTTTTGTTTCCTGTGGCAGCATTGGCAGGGCCGGCTGTTGTCACCTCTGGCGACCATCCAGGTTTCACCAGGCTCGTGGTGCGTTTCGATGGCCCGGTCAGCTGGCAGGTTGGGCGGGCTCTGGATGGCTACATTCTGCGGGTTCCCGACAAGCGACCCACTTACAACATGACGAATGCCTTTGCCCTGATCGGGAAGAGTCGTCTCGCCGCGTTGTGGTCTGACCCCAACACTGGGGACCTGCACTTCGGCATCGCCTGCGCGTGCTATGCCATGCCCTTCGAATTTCGGCCCGGTATCGTTGTTGTGGATTTGCACGATGGCCCGCCGCCGAAAGGATCCTCCTTCGAACAGCCGCTCGACGATCACGTGCCGCCGGCTGAGGTTCCTGGTGCAACGACACCGCCGACGGCCGAACCATCCTCCGTTTATGACTGGACCATGGTCAAGGGTGCCGGTCTTGATGCTAATCCCGGTCTTCTTGTGCCCTTGAAACCTTTGTCGGTTGATCTGGGTGCCGTCGATACAGGGTTGGAACCCTTGCGATTGTCGTTGATCGAGGAGATGAGCCGAGGTGCCTCCGAGGGCATTGTCGATATGGCAAAACCCAAATCGGTTCCGCAACCTGCTCCGGGCGCGGCCGATCCTTCAGTCCAGATCCACCTGGGAGAGACGCCGGATCTGATCATCCGGCAAAAGGGAATTGGCGAAAGTCCGTTGACGGCTCAAGGTGCAGCATGCGTTTCTGATCAGGCGCTTGACCTTTCTGTTTGGGGATCTAGCCGCCCAGTGGCTGATCAGATCGGCCCCGAAAGGCAAGGTCTGACGGGAGAGTTTGACAAACCCGATCCGGATGCAGTTACCCGTGCGGTACGGTTCCAGCTTTTCATGGGTTTTGGTGCTGAAGCGCGCGAACTGGTGCGGACATTTCCAGAGAATCTTCCCGACAAAGGGATATGGGACAGCATGGCCCGCATCCTTGACGATGAACCCGACCCGGCGCCGGTCTTTTCGGGGATGGAGGACTGTGACACAGCGGCAGCCCTTTGGTCTACCTTGGCCGATCCCAACGCCAAGCCCAGTGGCGAAGTGGGAAAAGCATCTGTGCTGAGAAGCTTTTCGGCATTGCCGCCGCATTTACGGCGTCTGTTGGGGCCAAGATTGGTTGATCGGTTCTTGGCTGCCAAGGATATGACGGTTGCGACAGCCTTACGCGATGCCGTGCTGCGTGCGCCGGGGGACAATGGCCCGGAGGTTCTTATGATGCAAGCCGCCATGAGCCGTGCGGCTGGTCAGCCGGGCGAGGCGGAGGCAAGGCTTGAACCCTTGGCCAGCAGCGCCGGCCCCGCCTCGGCAGACGCTTTGGTGGCCTTGGTCGAACAGCGCGTCACACTGGGGCAATCTGTTGATTTCTCTCAGGTACAGGCACTTGAAGAGCTGCTCAAAGAGCGCAAGGACGGGCCTGACGCGGGCCGATATCACCACGCGCTGCTGCTGGCCCGTGCCGCCTCCGGTGATTTTGATCATGCCTTTTCCGAGCTGGCTCAAGTGCCCGATGCAGAGGCTTCTCTGTGGCATGTGCTGGCCGTTTCGGGACCTGACAGCGCGCTTCTTGAGCATGCAACTTTGGCACCAGGGGATGCCCCGCCCCTCGCCGCCAAACAGAATGCTTCCCTGATCGCTGATCGTTTGCTGGGCCTTGGGTTTGCGGATCAGGCGGCAGAATGGCTCAAGCTGGATGATCAGGCGCCAACCCTGTTGAAAGCGCGCATGGACTTGGCGCAGGGGAATGCCAAGGATGCCCTAGCGCTGCTGCAAGGGGATGACTCGGCCGCGTCTCTCGCGGTGAAAGCCAAAGCCCTGCAGGACATGGACAATGAAAAAGCTGCGGCAGAAGTCTTTGCCAAATTGGGAAAACCTGACGAGCAATGGGCTGCGGTGAGCCGGTCTCAAGCTTGGGACACCCTTGCTGTGTCGGGACCTGATCCTTGGAAGGCCGTCGCTTCGATTGTTGCAACTTCACCGGCTGCTGCTTCTGGGGCGAAGCCGGGCGAGGGGCCGTTGGCCCGCAACAAGGCCTTGGTCACCGACAGTGCCTCCACGCGGGACGCCATCACCTCCCTGCTCAACGCAGTAAAATCACCCTTACCCCAAACTCAATAGCCGGCCCCTTACGCTTTGGTAAGCTTTGCGCGCTAGGCTCAAGACCGGCGGCCAAGAATTGGTCAACACCGGGTGAAAGCATTGAAAAGAAATGATATCTCCCCAATCGTCGGCCTATGGATCGTCTGCGTGGTCTTGGCCACTGCGGCACACGCGGCGCCGGGGCTCTTATGCGACAATGCCGCCGCAATCGCCGCTCAGTCGACCGGCGTCCCCATAGACATTCTGCTCGCAATCTCCCGGGTGGAGACCGGGCGCAAAGCGGGTGGTGCGCTCAGCCCCTGGCCATGGACGATCAACGCAGATGGCAAGGGCGCGTTTTACGATACAGAGGCTGAAGCCGTCGCCGCCGCACAGGCGCATCTGACTGATGGGACCGGCACGTTCGACATCGGTTGCTTTCAGCTCAATATTCGTTGGCATGGACAGGCGTTTTCCACATTTGAAGACATGTTTGACCCTCAGAAGAACGCAGACTACGCCGCGCGGTTCCTGAAATCGCTTTACCAGAAGACAGGGTCCTGGGCCGATGCGGTGGCGTCCTACCATTCGCAGTCGCCGGATCGTGCGCAGGCGTACCTTGATCAAGTGAAAGCCGTGCTGGAAACCCCCGATGCGCCCAGTCCGCCAACGCCAGTTGCCTTGCCTCGAGAAAACACGTTCCCTTTGTTGCAATCCGGGGCGCAAGGCAGCTTTGGCTCGGTTGTGCCTTTGATCTCCGCGCGTGGGCCGTTGATCGGGGGAAATTCCTGATGCTTGGCCTGAAAATCGACCCCGCAACGCTGTTCCGCCCAACGATCCTTCTTGCCCTGGCTTTGATGGGGGTCATCCTGATGATGGTCCTGCCCGTCCCATCTTGGGTGCTCGACATCGGTCTCGCGCTGTCGTTTGCCTTGGCAATCCTTATGCTGACGGTCACGCTTTTCATCGAACGTCCGCTAGAGTTTTCGGCGTTCCCAACCATCCTACTGGCTTCGCTGATGCTTCGGTTGTCGCTGAACGTTTCGTCGACGAAGCTGATCATCGGGCAAGGGCACACGGGAACCGCTGCGGCGGGCCATGTGATCCAAGGCTTTGCAGAGTTCATCATGGGCGGCAACCTGCTGCTTGGGATCGTCATATTTGCCGTGCTCCTGATCGTGAATTTCGTCGTCATCACCAAGGGGGCCGGCCGGATGGCCGAGGTGGGCGCCCGCTTTGCCCTGGACGGGATGCCTGGCAAGCAATTGGCGATCGACGCGGACATGTCGGCCGGGGCCATCACGCATGCTGAGGCAAAGGCACGCAGAGAGCGCGAACTGGCAGAGACGAACTTCTTTGGCTCGTTGGATGGGGCCTCGAAATTCGTCAAGGGCGATGCGGTGGCGGGGCTGATGATTACGGGTCTGAACATCGTCATGGGTCTGATCATGGGCGTCTTTGTTCATGGGATGCCCGTGGCGAAGGCCTTTGAAACCTATGCCATCCTGACCATCGGCGACGGGCTGGTCAGCCAGATTCCCGCGGTGATCATCTCTGTTGGTGCCGCCTTGCTGTTGGCACGGGGCGGCGCGGTAGGGGCGACGGATATCTCGTTCTTCGCACAACTGGGCCGGTATCCCGGCGCCTTGGGGACAGTCGCTTTGCTGATGGCCCTGATTGCCCTCGTACCCGGCATGCCCTTCTTTCCGTTCATGATTGGGGCGGCGGCCCTTGTCGCAGCCGCCTGGCGCGCTCATCGCCGCAACATGACCGCTCCGAAAGAGGCCGAGGCCACGTCCGCGACGCCCCTCAAGAAATCCATCGGGGATGTTCTTGATTTCGACGAGATACACATCGAATTTGCCCCAAATCTTGTGGCGATGGTGCTTGACCCCGCCACGGGTCTGGATGCGCGCATCACGAATATGCGCAACCACATCGCAGCGCAGTTCGGCTTGATCCTTCCCGAAATTCGCCTGACCGACGAGGCGACCCTGAACCCCGGCACCTACGCCATCCGTCTGCAAGGGGTCGAAAAGGTGCGCGACAAGCTGATCCCCGACCGGGCTCTTGTCCTGCTGGGGGATGGCATTTCGGCCCCGGATGGCGTCGACGTGAAAGAACCGGTCTATGGAGCGCCCGCTCGTTGGATCAGACCTGACTTGCAGGAAGATGCGGTCCTCGTCGGGCTGACGGTCGTTTCAGCGCCGGAAGTTCTTGCAACGCATTTGCTGGAAGTCATCAAGGGCAATCTGGCCCGCCTGTTGTCCTTGCGGGGGCTGCGCCGCCTACTTGATGAGTTCACCAAAGTCACCGACACCGCCCGCGCCGACCAGAACAAACGACTGCTTGATGAGCTGGTTCCCGAAAAGGTTCCGGTCGACACCTTGCTGACGGTGCTGCGGCTGTTGTTAGAAGAAAGGGTATCAATCCGCAACTTGCCGTTGATCCTTGAGGCTGCCGCGGAAGCACGTAGCCTTGGCACGCCGGAAGCGATTTGCGAACACGTGCGCCAGCGACTTGGTTTCCAGCTCGTTGCAGAGTTGCGTAGGGATGACGGGACGATACCTCTGATCCAGCTCGCCCCGGAATGGGAAAAAGCCTTCGCCGCCCATCAGATTGAAAGCGACAGAGGGCAGCGGGATGTGGCCTTGCCGCCCGACCAGTTCAGCCGATTGGCGAATGGTTTGGCCGAACGCCTGAACCGCGCCGCCGAGAGCGGGACATTCCCGGCTCTGGTGACGTCCACGTTGCGCAGGCGCTTCTTGCGGACCGTGATGGGCGCGAAGGGCCTGAATGCCCCGGTCCTGTCCTATGAGGAGATCGGCGTGGAAGCCCGGCCGGCCCTTGTGGGTGTGGTGCCGGTGTGAACGACCTGCTGGCGCAAATGATGCAGATGGCGGGGGTCACGCAAGCCTGGCTTTGGGTCGCTGCCCTGGTCTTCTTGCGGGTCAGTGCCGCGGTCTTCCTGATGCCCGCATTTGGAGAGCAATCGGTGCCGCAACGCATCCGGCTGGCTCTGGCCTTGGCTTTGACCGCGATCGTGGTTCCGGCAGTCGCCGAAAGGTTACAGGCCTTGCCGTCGATTCCCTTAGCTGCTGCCGAGGAAGTGCTGGCGGGACTTGCCTTGGGCATTGGGATGCGGCTTTTCATTCTTGCGCTGCAAATGGCAGGATCGATTGTGGCGCAGACCACCTCTTTATCGCAGCTTTTTGGCGGAGCCACGCCGGAGCCGCAGCCCGCCATCGGCAATTTGCTGACCATGGCCAGTCTGGCACTTGGTTTGCGCGCCGGTCTGCACGTCAAAGCGGCAAGCCTGTTGATCCTGTCCTATGCGTTTCTGCCCGCCGGCCATTTCCCCCGCGTTGCAGATCTTGCGGACTGGGGATTGCAAAGGGTGGTTCAGGCAACCGTTCTGGCCTTCTCCCTTGCGGCCCCCTTCGTTATCGCTTCGGTGATCTACAACCTCGCACTGGGTGTCATCAACCGTGCCATGCCGCAGATGCCGGTCTCGCTGGTTGGGGCTCCGGTGCTGATGGCGGGGGCGCTCGTGCTCATGGCGCTCATCGTGCCGGTCATGCTTGCGGTCTGGATGGAGGGGTTTGACGCCTTTGTGGCCAACCCAAGCGGGGCCGGGCCATGAGCGGCGAAGACGACGATGCGGAAAAATCACATGAGCCGTCCCAGAAACGGCTGGATGAGGCGCGAAAGCGCGGCGACGTGCCCCGCTCGATGGAGTTGTCGACGGCGGCGGTCTATGGCGGGGCGGCCCTCTCCGTTGCGATCTCAGGGCAGTATGCGTTGGATCACTTCGGCGAAACTGCGATTGGCATGATCGAACACGCAGACCAGTTGTCGGGGCTGATGGTTGCTTCCGCGCCTGCGCCGGTTATGGGACTGCTGGGCAGTTTTGCAGAGCCTTTTCTGCCTCTTTTCCTGCTGCCGATGGGGGCTGCGATCTTTACCATCGCGGTTCAACGTGGCTTCATCGTCGCACCAGAACGCCTTATTCCGAAATGGTCCCGCATCTCTCCCTTGACCAGTCTGGGTCACAAATTTGGGCGCGAGGGGCTGTTTTCGTTTGGAAAAAGTCTGTTCAAATTGATTGTCGTCTGCCTTCTCGTCGCTGGGATGGTCCCGCAATATGCCAACGCCGTGTTGATGAGCCCGCGCTTGTCGGCGGGGCAAACCGGCCTTTTGATGACGCAGATCATCTTCCACTTCCTGTTTCTTGCGTTTCTGGTCAGTCTCGCCTTCGGGGCTCTCGATTACGGCTGGCAATGGTTGCAGCATCGTCGCCGCAACATGATGACCCGGCAGGAAATGGTGGAGGAGCATCGCGACAGCGAAGGTGACCCCCACATGAAAGGGCATCGGCGGCAAAAGGGGCGTGAAATTGCCTTGTCGCAAATGCTTCAGGATGTGGCTTTGGCCGATGTGGTCCTGGTCAACCCGACGCACTTTGCCGTCGCCCTCAAATGGCGTCGTGGTGACAGGTCGGCTCCGATTTGCCTGGCCAAAGGGGTTGATGAAGTTGCTGCCCGGATCCGCGAAAAAGCGGCAGAAGCTGGGATCCCCATTCACCGTGATCCCCCTACGGCGCGCGCGATCTATGCCACCGTCGATGTCGGCCATCCGATCCGGCGTGAACATTACAAATCCGTGGCCGCCGCGATCCGCTTTGCCGAGGCTATGCGCAAACGCGCGAAAGGCAGATCCGCATGAGCGACCCGGAAAAACTGACGCGTCTGGTAGAGGTCAGCCGCCTGCTGCTGGACACCCGCCTATCTGCGTTGGAGCAGGCCGCTCGCGCCCGCCAGCACAGCTTGGACCGATTGGCCGAAATCAACAAAGCCCCGACGTCGGCGGACCTGTCGTTGATCCCCGCCGCAGAGGTTGCGCTCCGCTACGAGCTTTGGGCCGACCAGAGACGGTCAGAGATCAACACCCTCCTTGCCCGACAGACGGCAGAGTGGCACGAGGCCCGGCAGGATGCCGCGCGCGCTTTTGGCCGCAACCAAGTCTTGGGGAGGTTGAAGGATCGGTTCGGTTAGGCATGGCACGGCGGCGTCCCTTCGCGCAAATTGACCGGTAGCCAGGGTCCCACTTCCCCGGCACGGGCTTTGACAAGGCCGTGCCGGGATTTTCGCTGGCGGGAAGGTCCGTTGCGGCGATCTGTGTGCGCGACACGCCGATTTTCACGATCCGGCCCTTTGGGAGCAGGTCATAGCCTTGCTTGTATCTTCCGCTGACACAATACCGTCAAATCCAACGCGTGGGGCGGCTGGCAGAAACCAGCCCGACGACCATGCTGCGGCGCAATTTCTAAAGGGGCGGGGCATTGCGGCGCATCCTTCGGACCAGCCCATTCAAGCGTGACGTTTCAATGCTGCGATGCAGGGCTTCGACATCTGCACCATGGCGTGAACAGAGGGTTTCCCACAGCGCACTGGAGGTTTTCGCAAAACCATCGCGCAAGACATTCATCTTCACAAAAGGAAAGCCCGCGTTCAACAATTTGTCCCAATGATCATGGGGCAAACTGATGTCCGCCACTTCGGAAGCGCTGGCTCCTAGAACCTGATCAAACCCGAATACGATGTGCTGCGTCGTATCTGGGAGGTTCTCACTGATCCAGGCTATGGGATATTCGTATTGCTGGATCACCTCTTCCTTGTCGTGCAGATTGGCCACTTGGCTCCAAAAATCCCGCAAGGGCGCGGCGGACAAATTTGCGCGGTTCCATCCGAAGAAGAAGCTTTGGGCGTGACGTTTCTTGATCGTGCATTCCGTCAAGGCAAAGAACCCGGCATCCTGAATGCGAATGGCATCGAGTGTTGGAGCAAGTGACTGGAATGGACCCAAAAGACTGTCATTGGCGAAATAAAGCCGCCGCGCATCCCAGACCTGTGGGAACTGCCGCAAGAGATCTGACCATGCCCCAAAATCATGGCCAGCGTTCTCTCGCAAAAGCACACCATCGGCGATCTCAAGAATAGTATCCGCCACCGGGGAACCTATATCTTCCATAACAAGGCAGATTATCACCACCAAGCCCAGTTGCCTCAATTCACGGAGATATCGGAGGGTGTATTCGGATGGCATGCCGAGCGGGCAATGCGTCACAAAAAGACAGACCTCCTGACCCATTACATCGTCAGGAGGCCTTTTATAGCATTGATATCGAGCGGTTACGGTATGTTCTGGACGAGCGTCTTCCTGCAGTCGACGGCGTTCTGCAATCCGATCCTGCGCAAACCAGGCTTTCTTGTGGTATTTGATCTCTGGTTCAAGGGCGCTGACGGCCTCTGCAACCAAAACCCTAAGGCTGGAATGCCGCGCGTAAATTCGCAAGAGGCCTTGCAGCACAAGATCCTGACGGCGCTCTTCCGAAATACTGCCTGCGCCTGAATGGTGGACATAAGCATTGTCCGCGATAACGGAATCAAGCCCAAGATCAATCAGCTTCAGACACAGATCCTGCACTTCCCAATAGCCGTAAGGAAACGCCGCGCAGTCCAGTCCGCCAGCGAGGTCGAACGACGCGCGATGAACAAGCAGGCAAAAACCCGACAGAAGGGGGACCCGTGGGAAGATGTCACGCGTGGTTTTGCGGACAAGATCAGCGATTTCGTCCGGTGATCGTTGCTCAATCGGAGGATTGGCATTCGTGTGCGTTGGCCTGATCGTCTGATAATATCCGTTGTTTGAAAGCGGGCCGACCAAAGCTGTATTCGGGCCAGCTTTCATCGCTTGTATCATGCCATGGAGCCAATGCGACGTAACTTGTGTGTCGCTGTTCAGGAACAGCATATGGGGCGCTGTGCTTTCTCGAACACCCGCCATTATGGCGCGCGTAAAGCCAAGGTTCTCGGCATTTCGCACCAAAAGTACGTCGGAATGGTTGTCCCGGTATCCAGCCAACCACGCCGCCGATTCTGGGGTCGAGCAATCATCCACAAGGATGATTTGCCGAATCGCCGCCGAGTGCCACTTGCGGATCGAGTCAAGGCAGGCGGCTAGATCGCCGATCGAATTGTAAACGGGAATGATGATGTCGATGCAGGCATCACACTCCAAATCCGACCGATCCAACGGTATGCGATCCGCAGGTTCGGCCAAAATGCCGACACCGTCCAGAAACATCTGAAATCTCTCATTTTCGCCAGAATTCAGGAAGCTGCCAAAGGTCTCGGTGAACAGTTCGCCGGCAAAGACATCTCGCGGGTGCTTCTCAAGGTACTGGGCAAGGTCGACAAGTGCGGCCTCTTCATGACCGGGGCCCGTTGATGCCGCAATCTGCAGCAACTGTCGGAAGTCTCCCAACTGGTCAAACCGCGACAGCAGGCCAACGGTTTCCCGCGCCCGGGGATCTTTCAGTTGCAATCTTGCCCCGGCAAGCGCAACCAAGGCATCGATGTTGTCCGGCTGCAGGTCCACTGCTGTTGCCGCATGGTCAGCGGCCAAATGCGGGGCGCCCAGCCGTAAGGCGGTGTTGGCAATCAACGCATGAAGACCGGCGTCATTCGGCAGGCAGTTCAGTCCGAAGCGAAACTGCGTATAGGCTTCAGCGCTGTCCCCTGCCATAAAACGGGCGATCCCCAAGTCGCGAAAATGCTGCGCAAGATGGCTGCGGTCCGTTAGGGTGTTGGATCCGAATGATGGCGGGCACGACGATTTCAACTTATGGAATCCCATATTATTTTCGGTTGTCGCTTGCACTTCCATGTCGCAGCCACCTATCTGATTGTCAATTGAGGACCGGGAGCCTTAAACTGAACGCCTTATTCGGATATCATTGCTGCCTCAGCACATGGGGATCGCTTAATCTGCAAAAGTAATGCTTTTTGTCGTCAGGCGTGTTCGATGGATCTATTCTTAAATCAAAATAGTAAAATGCAATATCTTAAGTCTTTCATCGTGCTGGTGTCTGTCGGGTTGCCGTACCCGGGTGGCATTGGAAGCCCGCCAAATTTCGTGTTGCAATCACATTAACCTTTGTCGCTTCTTGCGCCCCGAACTCATATCCTGACCCCAGCGGCAAGTGGGCAGGACCGGCGGCACTAGGGTGAAATGGTCCGTCCGCCGAGCGAAGAAGCAGATGCCGCCGCCGTGTCGAGAAGTGGGCAGGAGCGAGGTCGCCTCCACCGTTTTGCGCACTGTGTTGATGGGTGACCTTGGCCGGTCACTGGCGGCTTGGGCACTGACCCAAGCCGCTTCCCGGGACGCAGGACCACTCCCTTTGCCACATTCTCTGACCCGACCCGTTGTTGCTCCCGGACCCCGCGCCACCGGAATGGCCATGACCGCAACCCCGCAGTCCTGACCATCCCCTGAACGCTTAGCCGCAAGAGCGGGATGCTTTCCGACACTGAACCCTTGCTCCGGCACTCCAGCCTGGTCACAGTCGTCCCCGTCGGATACGATCGGCCACACCGAGTGGCCCCGGCGCCTAACGCAAAACCCCATGATTTCCGATGGCGGGCCGTAAAGCCAACGGAGCTGGATGGCCATTTGACGGTGCCTGCGTCTGGCGTTCGCGATCCTACGGAACAATCTGCCACCCGGTTGCAATCCTGCGCCGGGTTGGAAGAACACAAATGTGTTGCTTGCCGTGTGAACCATCTGTGTTGCCCGGACGGCTTGGTCAAGACTGATCCTCACCGTCGCAGAGGCCAAGACGGGGCCAAGACCGCTTGCCACGGGCGGGTTGGGTGCATCTCGGCGGCACTTGGTGCCGGGTTCGGCTCTGAAACATGCAGCCCGCTTTGGGGGGCAGCATCGGCGTCGCGGCCCCTTGGACACCGTGGGCAGTCATGGCCATCAAGAGAGGTATTTGTTGACAAAAACACTTTGGCCGTTATTGTTGAGTAACGCTATCAGAAATCAGCGACTCAACGCCGGAGAGACCCATGCTTGTGACCTTCCTGATCATGCTGCGCGAAGGCATAGAGGCAGCGTTGATCATCGGCATCATGGCCGGCTACAGCGTCAAGCGCGGCAGGCCCGCCGCCGTTCCGTCGATCTGGGCGGGCTCGGTTGCCGCTTTGCTGATGTCAGGTTTGGGCGCCGGGCTCTTGTTGTGGACGAAGGCCGATTTTCCCCAGCGGCTGCAGGAAACCTTCGAAGTGGTGGTGGCCTTGGTCGCCATTGCCGTGCTGTTGTCGATGGTGTTCTGGATGCGCCGGGCCGGTCGCACCTTCAAGATCGAGATAGAGCGCACGCTGGACCGTGATCTGACGGGCGCGGGCGTGGGGTTTTCGATGGCGCTCTTTCTGACCGCGTTTCTGGTTGTCGGACGAGAGGGCGTCGAGTCGGTGATGTTTCTTGTGGCGATCCTGCAGCAAGCTTCCGGTCCGGCGATGCTGTTTGGCGCGCTGCTTGGCCTTGCGGCAGCTGTTCTAGTCGGGGCGCTGATCTTCCGACTTGGGGTTCGGCTAAACCTTGCCAGGTTCTTCCGCTGGACCGGGGTTGTGGTGATCTTCATCGCGGCAGGGCTTGCCGCGCAGGCGTTGCGTGCGCTGCATGAGGCGGGTTTCTGGAATCTGCTGCAAGGGGTGGCTTTCGATCTGTCTGCGGTTCTGCCAGCAGACGGTGTTCTTGGATCGCTGCTGTCGGGCATGTTCGGCTATTCGGCAACACCGACCTGGGGCGAAGTTCTGGCCTATCTCGCCTTGCTGATCCCGACGCTGGTCTTGTTCTTGCGGCCCAGCCCCGCCCGGCTGGAGCCGCGCGCCGCCTGATACCCACTTCTCACCGGAGGCTGATGATGCGCCACCTGCGCCGTGCGATGATGCTTGCCCTGATGTCTGCCGCCGCTGCGGCCTCGGCCGATCCGATCGCTGTGACGATCACGGAGTCCGGTTGTGATCCGGCGAGCGTCAGCGTCCCATCCGGTGCCGTGCAATTTCTGGTCACCAACCGCTCATCCCGCGTGGTGGAGTGGGAGGTGCTGCAGGGCGTCATGATCGTGGCCGAGAAAGAGAACATCCTGCCGGGCTTCAAGCAGACCCTGAACGCGACGCTGGACGCCGGCAGTTATGCGATGACCTGCGGGCTGTTGTCCAACCCCAAGGGCACGATCATGGTGACGGGCGGGCAGGCGCTGGGCGCGGTCGATCCGATGGAACTGGTTGGCCCGGTGGCCGAGTACAAGCTTTGGGTCCAGACAGAAGCGGATGCCTTGGTTGAGTCCACGGCAACCTTCACTGCGGCCGTGAAAGCCGGCGATATCGCCAGGGCCAAGGCGCTGTTTGCGTCGGCCCGTGTCCGATATGAACGGATTGAACCGATCGCGGAACTGTTCAGCGACCTTGACGCCGCGATGGATGCGCGGGCCGATGATTGGCAACTGCGCGAAATGGACCCAGGGTTTTCGGGCTTCCACAAGCTGGAATATGACCTGTTTGCAACCGGTGATGTCTTGGGTTCCGGTCCTGCGGCCGACAAGTTGATGGCCGACACCATCGAGCTTGCGGCCCGCATCAAGGATCTTGCGGTGCCGCCGGCCGTGATGGTCGGGGGGGCGGCAGCCCTTATCGAAGAGGTGGCGGCCTCCAAGATATCGGGCGAGGAGGACCGCTATTCTCATACGGACCTGTCCGATTTTGCTGCCAACGTTGAAGGCGCGCAAGAGATCGTCACGCTTTTGACCCCGCTGATCCAGCCGCGCGACGGTGACCTTTCGACGCGAACCAGCGCGGCCCTCGCCGATGTGCTGAAAGTTCTGGACACTTACCGGGATGGCGACGGGTTCAAGCCTTATTCTGACCTCTCGGACGCCGACCGCCGGGCGCTGGAGGCAAAGATCGCGACGCTGGCCGAAGATCTGGCCCGCATCCCCGGACTATTGGGTTTGAAAGTCAGTTGAACCATGGCGACCCGTCGTTCAGTTCTTTTGGGTCTTGGCGGTGCCTTGGCCCTGTCCGAAACGATCCGCCCGGTGTTGGCGGAAACCCCGCCCGATCTGGGTGCACAGGGTCCGCATCAGCCGGGAATTGCGACGCCGAGCACGCCTTTCGCGCTGTTTGCGGCGTTTGATTTGCTGGCCATTGACCGCGACGGGCTGGAAACTTGCCTGCGCCATATATCCGCCGTGATCGCCGCCCTGACCACGCCCGGGCCGATCCCCCAAGGCACCGATGCGCTGATGCCCCCGCCCGACAACGGCCTGCTGGGGGACCAAAGTCCGCCGCAGCGCTTGTCGGTCACCGTCTCGGTTGGCGCCGCGTTATTTGACCCGCGCTTTGGCCTTGCCGACCGCCGCCCAGTAGAGCTGGCAGCGATGGAGCGTTTTCCCAACGATGCCATCGACCCTGACTATGCCCATGGCGACCTGATGCTTCAGATCAGTGGCGACACCCGCGAGGGCGTGTTGCACGCCTTGCGGGCGATTGTCCGGCAAACCGGCCCCTTGATGGCACCCCGCTGGCAGATCGAAGGCTTTCTGCCGTCTCGTGCCGCAACTACGTCCGAGACGACGCCGCGCAATATGTTGGGCTTCAAGGACGGCACCTCGAACATCAACCGCGCGGATTCAGCGCAGATGGACCGGCTGGTCTGGCTACAGCCGGGCGCGGGTCACGATTGGATGGTGGGTGGCAGCTACCAGGTGGTCCGCCTGATCCGCAATCTGGTGGAACGCTGGGACCGCACCCAACTGGCCAGTCAGGAGGCGACCATGGGCCGCCATAAACTGTCTGGCGCGCCCTTGGGCAAGACAGACGAGCATGACGTCCCCGACATGACCGCGCTTCCTGCCACTGCCCACATCCGGCTGGCCAACCCGCGACAGCCTCTGACCGAGGCGAACCTGATCCTGAGGCGCGGCTACAACTATGCGCGCGGGTTGGACAAGGCCGGCCGGATGGACATGGGGCTGATCTTCGTCAGCTATCAGGCCAGCCTGACCAAAGGTTTTCGCACCGTGCAAAACCGTCTGAACGGCGAGCCGTTGGAGGAATACATCAAGCCCTTCGGCGGCGGCTATTTCTTCGCGCTGCCCGGTCTGGCCGGGCAGGATTTCCTTGGTCAAGGCATGTTGGGCTGAAACCCGGTGACTTCCCCCCGTGGCCCCCGGCCTTGGCCGCGACGAACCGGGTGGCGGCCGGTGTTGCTGCTGCGCAATCCGGCCCGAACGACGGCCCGGCAATCCTGAAACGCGGCAGATTTCTTTCTGCCGACCGGTCCCAGACGGGAGAGCGGATTTCCAAAGCCCGGGAAAGCTGACAAAGAGAGGTCGATCACAACGGAAAGGATCCCCCTCATGTCAACCGCAACACTCGGCGCCCAAGCTGCAGGCCGCTTCACGTTCCCCGGCACGGGGTTGAGCGTGAACCGCATGGGCTACGGTGCCATGCAGCTTGCGGGACCGCATGTTTTTGGCCCGCCGCAGGACATGGACGAAGCCCGCGCCGTCCTGCGCGAGGCTTTGGCTCTTGGCATTGACCATGTCGACACCAGCGACTTCTATGGTCCGCATGTTACCAACCGCCTGATCCGCGAAGCGATTTCCCCCTATCCCGAGGCTTTGGTTCTTGTGACCAAAGTGGGCGCATGGCGCGATGACACGGGCGGTTGGATCCTGAACCGAGAGCCGGATTTCCTGCGCCGGTCGGTCGAGGACAATCTGGAACGGCTGGGTCTGAACCGGATGGCGATCGTGAATTTGCGTATGGGGGGGCCTGAGGACGACATGCAGGCACCGATGCGGGCGATGCGCCAGATGCAGGACGAAGGACTGATTTCCCACATTGGCGTCAGTACGGTCACCACGGCGCAGCTGGCCGCCGCGCGCGACATCGCGCCGATTGTCTGTGTGCAGAACCACTACAATCTGGTTCACCGGCATGACGACGCGATGATTGACGCCTTGGCAGAGGACGGGATTGCCTATGTCCCTTACTTCCCGCTTGGAGGTTTCAGCCCCTTGCAGTCGCACGGGCTGACAGAGATCGCCGCTGAAATCGGCACCTCTGTTCAGAAGGTGGCGTTGGCCTGGTTGCTGGCGCGCAGCCCGAACATTCTGGTCATCCCCGGAACCTCCCGCCGAACCCACCTGCACGAGAACATTGCTGCTGCCAGTCTGCGGCTGACTGCGGCACAGTTCGAAAGACTGAACGGTCTGGCGCGGACCTGAAAGTCCAACGGATCAAAGACGAGTGCGGGACGCCTCGGTGAAGGATCTGACGGCAAGTCGGAACGTTCAATGCGACCCGCTGGGCGTCCCGCACCGCGTCTTCGCCCCGGCAGCCCGTCGCGCCCCGCCCGGGTGGTGAGGCGGGTGCCTTGGACAAAGTCTATGGCATCGCAGCCCAAAACCTCGTCAAATCCAAACCCGGCAACGTCCGCGATCAGATCGTCCAGCACTTCCATGAAGGCCAAGACCCTGATTTGGGTCGATTTCAGGTCGAGCCAGGCGTTCTTTCGGGCCCTTGCTGTTGGGCGACATCTGCGGTCGTAGCACTTGCCGCATAAGCCTGTAGGATCGGTCATCTCCGCTACACCAACACGGCAAAGGGGCTGGGCCGCACTGGACCCTACATCAGCCGACGAAATCCGGCGGCTGCAAGATTTCTGTGCAGGAGGGTTCTGAACGCCGAACGCCCCCCAGTGCGCATGACTTTTGCCTGGGGCGCATTTGGCCCCTTTGCCCGTCCAATGTTGCTGTTCAACGACGACTGCATCGCGCGATTTGGCAATGAACAGCTGTCTGGTTGTATCAAAGCACCTGTCTTTGCCGAACGTTCGGCAGCCGGACGACTGGGACCATGCCGGGCGGATGCCTGCCGCGATGCGCCGGGCGCAGTTGGAAGAACGTGTTGGTCACCAGCGATGTTGCGGGCATCCAGTCCGCCGTTCTGGCCGAACTGGATGTCTGCAACCCTGTTCCCCCGCATGCTCAACGGGCGGTTTGCGAACATGCCGCCCTGCAACTGGACTGGTGGAAGTTAGCTCTCGGACTGCACCTGTCTTGGATTCATTTCCGCTGCTGACAACACCAAGATCCTGACCGATAGGGCCGTCGACACCTATGGCGTCTAGCGGAACGAGAGGATCACGGGCAGGGTCGGCGCCCCTGGGTCGCCCCTGGCCCAACCTTCATCATATCACACAGCAGAACAGCACCGCGATTGATTGATCCGTTCGCGTCCTTGGCATTTTAACTTGGCGCTGGAGCCTGCAGTCGGGACCATTGAACGGATCGGCATCCTTCTGACGGCCTGTAGCTGCCTCAAAACGCGATCTCAGGCAAAGTTTCCCGGCTCGTCCACTGTCTCTCCTGGGCGCTTTGTCGGTATCAGGGATTGACGCATACCAGTCGCGCCGCGTCTGCTGGATGGCATGACAGATGGCCATCTGTTGATCTGAGAAACGCACATATGAAGTGCTGCGGGCGCCGGTGCCGCGTCTCGTGCCCGGGCAGTCCAAAACACGTCGGGGCCTTCATGGCCCAAGACGGCCAACAAGGGCCAAGTCTCAAATGTCAGGCCTGATCGCGTTTGCCCATGACCTGCGCTTGTTCTGCTTGCGATGGACCAAGGCCGTCCGCGCTTTCCTCGCCGGATCGTAGTTTCAGAGGGGGCGTTTACGTCCACCATGGAGCGCCCCCTTCATGCCGTCCTGTCAGGCGAGAATATCTTGCAACCCCACCGGCTGGCCCGATTTCAAGGGCAGGGTCGCGGCTACGAAGGCCGCCTATTCTGCCGTGACGGCGGGCATTTAGCGTCCAATGAGGAAGCAAGTCGTCTTGGCCTCTGTCCTCCCGCGCCACTGGCTGGATCGACCATCGACGATCCCACGGCTGACACCGTCGTTGGCGCGCCGCACATCAGGAAATTTGCTGCATCGAAGACGTCGATCATCATGTCGCGGAACCGTGCGCCCGATGCCTTGACCCAGACGACCGGCGTCAGGGCCACTATTGCGGATGCCTTCAGCAGGGTCTTCACGAGTGTCATTGCAGTTCTTCCCATTGTGCCTTGCGGCGCTTTGAAACCTTGGTTTCAGGTGAAGGCGCCCGGTGTCAGGCAGCCCGCACAGCCGCGTCCCGTCTCCAGCAGGACGCCAACCGATCTTGGAATGTCAGGGGTTTGCCTTGGCTTTCAGCCGCGCCTTCTTCTTCTGGAAGCGGGCCTCCATCAGGGCCTCGGCCTCCTTGGTGCCGTCGTGCCAATAGCCGAACCACTTGTCCAAGGGGATCAGGCCGTCGCCGCCGTAGTTCACCTCGAAGTACTTGTGGTGCAGGTAATGGGCATAGGCGTGGCTACCCAGCGGAGAATCCTCGGTGATCTCCAGCTTGTCGAAGCCGATGTGGCCGTTCAGCGCGCCGAAGCCTGCGATGTGAAGCTGGAACAGGGCGATGATCGGGTTGGACGGGATCACAAGGTGCCAGAAGGCCACGGCGTCGTACAGGAACCCTTCCACCGGATGCATCGACAGGCTGGACCACGGTCTGGGGTTGACCGAGTTGTGATGCACCGAATGGATGTGTTTATACAGGAAATCGGTGTGGATCAGGCGGTGGATGCACAAGAAATGCACCTCGTGGATCGCAGGGCAGAGGAAGACCAGCACCGTCAGCCAGACCGGGTTCTGCGCCCATTCCAGCCACGGGACTTAGCCCTTGTCGAAGGCGTGCAGGAAGATCACCTGCACCAGCGTCCGCCGCGGGATCAAGATGAAGAACGACCGCAGGACGTTGTCGATGTTCTGGCTTTTGAACCAGAAGACGTCGGACCTTTGGTCGGCAGGCAATTTGCCGTTGTACTTGAACCGGGTGCCTTGCTTACGACGCACGTACCAGAACAGCTCCACCCCGCCGTACAGCAGGAAGATCGCCCCCGCGTTGACCGCGTAAAGCCACAGCGCCCAGCCCCATGACAGGGTTTGCAGGGCCTCGATCGGCGGGATCACCGGGGCAATGGCGGAGCTGTGCGCATCGGGGCGGACGTCAGACCTGGTGGTGGCGGGCTATGACCTGATGGACAGCACGAGCGCCGGGCCGCTGGATGGCACCTTGAAGGTGGTGATCGCCCATCCTTTGCGTCAATTGGCGGATGAGTTGGTCAAGGGCATGGTGCGTGCCAACCGTTCGCCCGATGACAGCATCAACCACACCCGCATCGTGCCCTTCCAAATCTATACCCGAGAGAGCCTTTGACGCGAGTCTGTCAGGATCAGCGGTCGTAGCCGGTCATCTCAAGATATCCGACGCCGCCCTGGCTGCCCGAAATCGCCACCGGTCCCTCCCAATAGGGAACCGTGGTTGTCATCCAGGCCTCGGGGTTCAGCGCCTTTACCGTCACATCAAGGCCCTTTTCGGGCAATTCAAGGTGCCATTCTACCGGCAGATCGTGCCCGGCGACCCGGTGGCTTGCAAGAGGCGTGGCGGTGAAGGCGCCGTCGGGCAGGGCCTTGGCGCTGCCGTCGGCGGCGATCCACGTCGCGGCGGTGAAGTTCTTGCTACCGCGCAGCACGAAGCCCATCAGCTTGTCGCCACTGTCGAAGGACAAGGAAAACCAGTCCCATCCCGTCTGATCCTGCGCCAAGGGCTGCGAAGACCATTCATGGTCAAGCCAAGCGGTGCCCGTGACCGGGATCTTCCCGGTGGGCAGGCTCAGGTTGCCCGTGAGTTTGAAGAAGGGTTGCGAATAGTAATAGCTCGCTTGGCCGGAGCCAGATTTCACCGAATAGCCTTGTTGCCCGTGCAGCACCAAAGGACCCGTGGCCGTCAGGCTGGCGTCATAGGCAAAATCCTTGCCCGAGGCGGCCATGTGCAGGTGCTCAAGGTCGGGCCCTTTCAGTTCCCAGTCGTCGATCCAAGCGGAAAACGGTGCAGCCTCGACCCCCGCCTGCCCAATGCCGCCGCGGGCCAGATGCTCGGCCACGAACTGCTTTTGTGCTGTCGTCACCGCAGCATGGCCCATCCACACCTGCGGGGTCTGCCAGCCTTGCCCTCCCCGAGGGGCGAGGGCAGACCGAAACAGCGTCCATTGCATCCCATAGGGCGTGCCGTCCGGACCGGTCAGGTTGGCGGTCACATACCACCACTCGATCCGATAGGTCGGATGCGCGCCGTGGTCCGCCGGAAACTGCAAAGGCGCGTCGGCTTGCGGTTGGGCGAAATCCCCCGCCGCAGTGCCAAGCCCGGCAAACCCCTGCGCCCCGGCCTGCACCGGAAGCCAAAGCAGCAGAAGAAGAAACAGCGCCTTAGCGTTCATTGCGAAATACCCCCAGCAATTGCGCCGGCGGCGTCCGCCACAGTCGCCACGCCGGCCACAGCGCGGCAAGCCCGGCGGCCAGCAGGGTCAGCCCGCCCAGCCGCAGGTAGTCCATCGGGAACAAATACATCGGCAGCCGCCAGCCAAAGGCCTCCACGTTCACCACCGCCAGCAGCGCCCAGGCAAGGCCCAATCCCAGCGGCAGCGCCAATGCCCCGGTCAGGGCAGCCAGAACTGCGGCCCGCAGCAACTCCAGCCCCGCGAGCTTGCGCCGCGTCAGACCAAGGGCCCAGACTGGCGCCAGTTGCGGCAGACGCATTGCAGCCAGCGTCAACAGGCTCATCATCATGGCAAAGCCCGCCACGGCCAGCGTCAGGATGTTCAGGGCTGATGTCACGGCAAAGGTGCGTTCGAAGATCGACAGTGACAGGGCCTTGATCGCTGCCTGATCCAGCATCGCGTCCTTTTGCAGGCCCAGCGTGCCTTGCACTGCGGCGCGCAAGGCCGCGACCTTGGCCGGATCCAGCCGCAGCCCGAAGCGCAGCGCCGTCACTGTCGGGAAATGCCGGCGGAACAGGGACTCGGTCAGGATGATTTGCCCGACCGGGTTGCCGTAGTCGCCATAGATGCCCAGCACAGGCAGGGACAATCCCGGAGCAATTGCGATCTTTGCCCCCAGATCAAGCGCGGCACGGCGGAAGAGTTGTTCGTTGATCAGCACACCCTCGCCCCGTCCCAGTGCATCCCACACGTCCGGCACCGCGCGCAGGAAGTGCCAATTGTCGCGATAGGTGGCATCGTCGCGCGCGCCGTAAATCGTTGCGGGCAGGCCTGCGACATCCTGATTGGTGGACAGGATCGGCAGGATCGCCCTGACCTTGCCTGTCACAAATTCTGTCAGGGCCTTGGCTTCGGCCGGATCCTTCGTGGTGACGTAAAGCTCCGACGCAAGGCGCTGATCCAGGAAGGCCACGAAGGTAAGCCGGAACGAAGACACCATGGTCGATACGCCCACATTGGCCGCCATGGCCAGCAAAAGCGCCATCAGGGCCAATGACAGGCCAGGCAGTTGTTGATGCGTGTCAGCCCAGAACCACTGCGCCACGGGCCGTCGCGCCAGCGCCTGCCCAACGCGCAGGATGACCGCCAGCAGGGGCGGCAGCGCCAGCGCCCCGCCGATCAGAAACGCGCCCAGCATCACAAAGCCAATCATCAGCCCGTGGCCCCAGACGGCCAAAAGCGCCGACAGCGCCAGCAGGGTCAAAGCCAGCAGCACTTGCCAACGACCCTGCCGCGCCATGGCCCAGGCCCTTGGCTGCGCGCTGACCAGCAGCGGCATCCGTGCCAACGACCAAAGCGCACCGCCGGCGGCCACGGCAGTGCCCCCCAAAGCCATGCCCAGGCCTGACAGCCACCAGGTCGGACGCAGCGACAGCTCGCCAGACACTTCTGCCCCGTAAAGGCCGCGCAAGGTCGCCGCCACATCGGGCAACAGCGTCGCCGCCACAAGATAGCCAAGCGCCACGCCGATGGCCCCCGCCACCAGCGCAAGTACGGCCAGCTCCGTTGCGATCAGGGCGATCAAGTGCCCCAACGGTGCCCCCAGGGCGCGCAGGGTGCGGACCATCTGACGCCTTTGCTCGAACGCCAGCCCGATCGCTCCGTGCACGATGAACAGGCCAACCGCGAAAGACAGCAGACCGAAGGCGGTCAGGTTCAGATGAAAGCTGTCGGTCAGCCGCGCCGTATCGTTGCCCTGTTGCGCCGGGCTTTCCGAGAGCTCTGGCGCCACTTCGGTCAAGGGTCGGCGGGTCAGGGGTTGGTCTGGCGCCAGCAGCAAACGGTCGATCTGACCCGGCCGGCCCAGCAGCCGCTGGGCAAGGCCAATGTCCATCATGGCGGTGTTGGGTGCAACCTCTGCCACAACCGTCTGCGCGCCGGTGTCAGGCAGACGGGCCAAAGTCTCGGCCCGGGCGAAGATCTGCCCCGAAGCGGACAGGAATGTCGCCAGATCTGCGCCCTGTCCCGAAGCCAGCGGCCCCACGCCAGCAGGCGCGGTGACCGGGTCTATCCCGACCAGCCGCACTGACCCCAACTTGCCCTCGATCACAGGAGACACATTCCACCCTGCCCGCCGCAAAGCGACATAGGTCGCCTGCGGGATCGCAGCCCCCTCTTTGGCGGTGATCTGGGCATAGGTTCCGCCGCCAAGCGTCGCAGCCGCCGCATCATAGCTGGCCCGCGCCTCGGCGTTGATCGCTTGCACCCCGGACCACAGCGCCGTGCCCAACGCGAGCCCGGCCAGCATGGTGATCAGATGCAGCTTGTTGCGCCACCAATGCGCCATCAGGGCCGCAAGGATGGTCCGGATCACGAGATTTGTCCGGCGCGCAGATGCAGGCGCCGGGTCATGCGCGCCGCCATCCGGTCAGAGTGTGTGGCAAGGATCAGACCGGCCCCCGTCTCGGCGACCAAGGCGCAAAGCAGGTCCATGACCCGGTCCGCCGTCGCCTCGTCAAGGTTGCCGGTCGGTTCGTCCGCCAGAACCAGCTTGGGCCGTGGTGCCAAAGTGCGTGCGATGGCCACACGCTGCTGCTGACCGCCAGACAATTGTTCAGGATATTTCCGCAAATGATCGCCCAGCCCAAGCCGCTCTGCCAGCGTTTGCGCCAGATCCGGATCATGGCACCCTGCAAGCCGAGCCTGAAAGGCGATGTTGGCCGCCACCGTCAGCGAGGGGATCAGGTTGAACTGCTGGAAGATCACCCCAACGGTCCCGCGCCGCAGGTGCGCGCGCCCCACATCGTTCAGCGGCGTCAGATCGGTGCCGTCGATCGCCACCACACCGCTGTCAGCCGTATCCAGCCCACCCACCAGATGCAGCAAGGTGCTTTTGCCCGACCCGGATTCGCCTGTCAGGGCCAGCATGTCGCCCTTGTCCAGATCGAAGGACACCCCCCTCAGGACCGCCGCTTCGGTGCCGGGATAACGCTTGCAGAGGTCTTGAACGTTCAAAAGCATCGGTCATCCCTTTTGCTGATACATAAGGCTATGCCAACAAAAGAAAAGCGCGTTCCGCGGGGAAGCGGGCGCAGCCGCTTGGGCTTGGCCTGCCCGGGTTTTTGTTCCGCGCCGTACGTCGATCAAGGCACAGTCTGCGCAAACGCGGCACGAAAACAATACGGTGTCAGGGCCTGCAGCGCACTCGCCTGGCGCGGTGATGCCCAACATGCAGGACCGCGAGATCCACTGCCGGGCTTTTGGGTTCCGAAGCCATCTCTGTGTCTGCGCTCGATCCCAACAAGGCGTTCTTGCAAGGTCTCGCCCGGAGGGCCGGGCTATTGCGTGGCGTTTCGCCGTGCCATTTCCTGATCAAGCCGGGCGCGGAAGACGTCAGGCATTGTCCAATTGGGCTGCTGGCCAAGGACCATCTGCAGGAAGCCGGCGGAAAAGGCCGGATCTTGGCTGGTGTTTTCCCGAAATGACCACCATTGGCGCAGGTCGTCAATCTGGCCGGTGACCTCGGTTCCCTCGTGAAACTCTTGCCGCATCGCAGCCGAATGGACGGTCGGGCAAAACATCGTGCAGACATAGCCTTCGGGCCAGAGACTGGCCGCTGACGCTGCATCGGACTTGGTCGGGGCGGCTTTCGCCTTGATTGGCATCGCTGCGCAAAGTTCGCGCAGCATCAGGCCGGCGGCAAAGGCAAAGTAGTCGTGCCGCTCGGCGCGCTCATGCGGCTTTTGCACCTCCACCATCTTCAGCCAGCGCAAGAAGATTTCCGCCAGAGCCGCTTCGTCCAGATCAAAGGTGCAGCCGATCCGCTCTCCGCTGACGTGGACGAAGCGGTCAAATGCCATCCGGAACCAGCGCAGGCGGCGGACCGCCAGCCGCAAAGGCTCGTTCGTCGGGGGCAGGGCTTCGGGCAGGATGCCGGGGCGGGGGGCGTTAGACATGACGGGCGTACTTTGCATAAAGGTCAGCCAGAAGCGCTGGGTTTTCGGTGGCAACACCGACACCAACGTTTCCCCGCCACGCTGCAACACAAATCGCAGTCCGCGCAGCGCGTCGCGCAACGGAATGGGGTCAGGCAGCAGGCTGGACTTCGGCATGGTGCACCCCCTCCGTGTTGGGGATCTGACTTGGGCCGCCGCTTACCGTTCGGCTGCCAATCGTTCGGCCACCAACTCGTTGACGATCAGCACGGTGGGCCGCAGCAGCTTCAACCCGGCGCGGATGGCGGGCAATTTGGACCAGCCGCCTGAGGCCAGCACGATGTTGCGCGTGCCGCGCAAGTCCAGCGGATTGATGGCCAGCACCCGTTCGTTGACCGGATGATCGACCAGATTGCCCTCGGCATCGATGAAATGACACAGAACGTCGCCAATTGCCCCGGCGCGTTCCAAAGAGGTGATTTCATCGCGCGACAGCAGGCCGAACTCCGAGAAGGCAGAATGCGGTGACAGTTCACCAACCGAAAGAACTGCCATGTCCAGCGACCGGGCGCGGTTGAAGATTTCGGCAATGCCGGAATGTTTGGTCAATGCTTCACGCGTGCGGGCATCGGGGGCGTAGACCGGGCCGGCCAGCATGTAGCATTCCGCACTGAGCCGGTCGGCAACACGCCAAGCAAATTCGGACGGGTTCACCTCGGACACCCGGGTCAAGCCGCCCAGCAGCGACAGCACCCTGACCCCATCAGCCACCCGCGGCACGATGGCCGGGATGCCAGAGGTCAGCGTCTTGCCCCAGCCCAGACCGATCGTCATGTTCGATGTGACATGCTGGGACATGTAAGCGCCAACCTCTGCCCCGATGATGGCGCGCAGGGCCGTGGTGTCTTGCGGCTCCGGTACCACAATGGCGCGGGTCAGGCTCCATCTTTGTTCCAGACGCCGCTCAAGCTCGATGCAATGTGACAGACGATTGGTGACGCGGATCTGCACGGTGCCATCCTGCCGGGCAGCTGCCAGAATGCGCAGCACACGGCTGCGATTCATGCCCACCAGGTTCGCCACTTGATCCTGAGTCATGCCTTCGACATAATAGAGCCAGGCGATACGGGTCTTTACGTCGTCCGTCACATCATTTCCCGTCATTCGGTACCCTTCTTGCACATTTGTCCAATTGTTTCGGCCGCAAGCCTTTTGTGCATGATGGGTGTTTCGTGTCATGATCGCAAGGCCGGTTTGCCCCGGCGCAAGCGCTCAGGCCGCCTTCACCGCCGCGTCACGCATGAAGGCCAGCGTGTCGGGCAAAGAGACGACATCGGCCTGACTGCCCAAACCCGTCGCATTCAGAGCCGAGCAGGCCTGCGCCAGACGAACCGAGTCCTGTGGGCTCATCCCGTTCAGCAAGCCAGCCGCGAAGCCTGCGTTGAACACGTCGCCGCACCCGCAGGTGCAACGCACGCTGATCTGATAGGCCGTGATGCGGAAGGTCAAGCCAGCGCGGTCGCGGTAGTGGGCGCCCTCCGCCCCAAGGGTGAACACACAGGCCCCTGCGCCGCGCGCCAGGAAGAAACGCGCCATGTCGTCCAGATCGGTCAGGCCGCTCAGCGCTTGGGCTTCCTCGACCGAAGGGATGAAGTAGTCGGTAAAGGGCAATACCGCATCAACATCCGGCAGATCGGCGGCAGAGCCGGCAAAGATGTCCACCGTGGTGATGCAGCCGCGCGCCTTGGCGTGCTTCATCAGCGCCGCATTGCGCGCGCCATCCACCGCGTCCATCAGCCCCACGCCACCCAAATGGAACACGCGCGTATCAGTGACCTTGTCGAAATCTGCCGGGTCCACCACGAAATGCCCCGTCGCTCCCTTCAGGTGCAAAGCCGGGCGCGAGCCATCGGCACGGGTCAACACGATGGAGGAAGAGGTCGGCACACCCTCAAGTCGCTGCAGGCCCGAGGTGTCGATACCGAAGCGTTCCAGCCGTGCCACGGCACAGTCACCCATCATGTCGCGGCCATAGCCGCCTACCGCCAAGGTTTTCAGCCCCAGCTTGGCCCCGACGATGGCCGCAGTGCCCGCAGCGCCGGACACGGCCATGGTCAGGTCCTCGATGACGACAGTTCCGCCGCCGGGCGGAATCTGCGAGATCGGCCAGCCCAGACAGTCGAATGTGCAGCAACCCACGCCCGCATAGTCGTAACGCATCCTGTCCTTCGCAGCGAAATACCCCAAGAGCATGTGAACATTTGATAACTCGTCAAAAAAATGTTTACGTAGATCTCCGCAAATTTGGCGTTTCAGCCTGCAATCTTCAGCGGCGGCAATCAACATATGTCATGAATACATGTCATTTGCGCAAGCTTAATGTATAGGTGTACTGTGGCGGCGCCCTGTGGCCGGAGAGGGGACTGTGATGAAGGCAGCGATTCTGGAGGCGCCGAACCGGATGCCCCTTGGCCAGGCTGCTGATCCGGTAGCCGAACCGGGCGACTTGATTTTGCGCGTCAAGGCGGCAACGATCTGCGGCACTGACATCCGCGTCTTGCGTGGGCGCAAGACAGCCGGGATTCGCTATCCCTCGATCATTGGCCATGAATTTGCCGGGGTCATCGTCGCGACGCACGGGCCCTCGCCCTTCGGCTTGGGGCAAAGGTTGGGGGTCTGTCCTGCCATTCCCTGCGGACACTGCGCGCAATGCCTGCGTGGCCGCGAGAACCTTTGCCCGGATCTGCAAGCCGTTGGCTATGAGATCGACGGGGCTTTCGCTGAATTCATCCGGATTCCCGCCCGTGCGGTGGAGCTTGGCAATGTCCATGTCCTTCCGACGCATGCGTCTTTTGAAGAGGCGGCCTTGATCGAACCCCTGGCCTGCGTGCTCAATGGGCAGAACAAGGTTGGCCTGCGGCAAGGAGATGCGGTGGTGATTCTGGGCGCGGGGCCAATCGGCGCATTGCATGCCAAGCTGGCGCGCCTGCGTGGGGCAGGGCGGATCATCGTGTCAGAGCCGAATGCCGCGCTGGCATCGGGGGCTGATGTGGTGATTGATCCTTTGGCGGGGGATCTGCGCCAGGCCGTTCTGGCCGAAACCCGCGGACAAGGCGCCGACGTGGTCATCTGCGCCATCGGCATTACCGCGTTGGCCACGCAAGCCATCGGGCTGGCAGCCAAAGGTGGCCGCGTCAGTCTATTTGCCGGCTTTTCGAAGGGAGAGGTTGGCACTTTGGACGTCAACGCCATCCATTATGCCTAGATCCTCGGCGCTGAGGCAGATGTGATCCAATATCGCGCGCGTGGGCAGGATCACGCCCTGCGCGCCAGGATCGTCGTGAACGCGGCAGGTACCTGGATCGACAAGGTCAACGCAAGCCTTGGTCTGCAAAGCCGCCTGATGGGGGGCAGCCGCGGGGCCCACCTGATCGTGACAATCCATCGCTGTTGCGGGCCCTTGGTGGCCGTATGGTCTACTTTGGCACGGCCGATGGCCGGGTCAATCTGCTGTACCCCTTCTTCGGCAGGGTGCTGATCGGCGCCACCGATATCGCCCAGCCCAACCCAGACGAGGCGCGCTGCACACAGGCGGAAGAGGAGTATCTTTGCCGCTCGGTTGCCGAGGTATTTCCGGGCATTCCGATCACCCGTGACCATTCCATCGTTCGGCTGGAACTGCCGGGCGCGGCGGTGCCGGTCTTGTGTCTGATCGGGGGCAAATGGACGACCTTTCGCAGCTTCTCGGAACAGGCTGCGGATGTCGTCCTCGCGCGTCTGCAGATCGAGCGGCACACCGCCACCTCAGGTCTTGCGATTGGCGGCGGGCAGGGGTTTCCGCGTGATGCAGCAGATCGGGCGGCGCTGATTGCCACCTATGCCCGTCAGGGCGGTCTGCCATTTGCCCGCGCCGAGGTGCTGCTGGAGCGTTACGGCACAAGGGTGCAGTCCTATTGCGAGCGGTTGCTTGGCCAAGGGGAGGTCTTGCTTTCAAGCCACCCGGACTATGCGCGAGAGGAGATCCTGCATCTGGCCCGAACCAAGCGGGCCTTGACGGTCGATGACATTCTGCGGCGGCGAACCCTGATTTCTCTGACGGGGGGCGATCTGCCGGGCGTCCGGGCCGAGGTTGGTGCGCTTCTTGAAAGTCTCAAACAAAAAAATCTGAACATTTGCAATTTCTAATTAACAAAAAGTCATAACCAGGTGTAAGCCGTCCGCATCGGCGGGCCGCTCCCAGACCCGTGCTCGCGCTGCCCAAGTCAGCCCCTACGCCCAAGGAGTGCCCGCATGGCCATCAATGTTGCCCCCACTGGACTAGCCCGTGACTTGCAGATCCCCGCCCAGTCTGGCCGTCCCATTCGCATCGGCCTGATCGGCTCTGGCGAAATGGGGACGGACATCGTCGCCCGTGTCGCCCATATGTCAGGCATCGAGATCGGCGCGATTGCCGAATTGAACCCGCTGAACGCGACCAAGGCCGTCGACATCGCCTACCAGGAAAAGGGTCATGCGCAGGAAGCCTCCAGCACCGACGCCGTCAACAAGGCGATCGAGCAGGGCAAGATCGCCATCACGTCCGACGCCAACGCGATCCTGAACTCTGGTCTGATCGACGTGGTGATTGATGCGACCGGCGTGCCGGCCGTGGGGGCCGAGATCAACCTGCGCGCCATGGAACACGGCAAGCACATGGTTATGATGAATGTCGAAGCCGACGTGACCATCGGCGCCTATCTGAAATCGGAAGCCGATCGGCTGGGCGTCACCTACTCGCTGGGTGCGGGGGACGAGCCCTCCTCCTGCATGGAGCTGATCGAGTTCGTCTCGGCCATGGGTCACAAGATCGTGGCGGCGGGCAAGGGCAAGAACAACCCGCTCAACATCGACGCCGCACCGCCGGCCTATGAAGAGGAAGCCGCCCGCCGCCACATGAACGTGCGGATGCTGGTGGAATTCGTCGACGGGTCGAAGACCATGGTGGAAATGGCCGCCATCGCCAACGCCATCGGGCTGGTGCCCGCTGTCGCCAGCATGCACGGGCCTGCCGCAACGCTGGACCAGCTGTCGAAGGTGCTGGTGCCCAAGAAGGACGGCGGCGTGCCCAACAAGGTGGGCGTGGTCGATTACGCCATCGGCAAGGGGGTTGCACCGGGCGTCTTCGTGGTGGCTGACATGTCTCATCCGCGCATCTCGGAACGGATGGAGGATCTGAAGATGGGCAAGGGTCCCTACTTCACCTTCCACCGCCCCTATCACCTGACCAGCCTTGAGGTGCCGCTGACCTGCGCCCGCGTGGTTTTGTACGGCAAGGCCGACATGGTGCCGCTGCCGCGCCCGGTGGCCGAAGTGGCCGCCGTCGCCAAGCGCGACATGAAGCCGGGTGACCGTCTCGATCAGATCGGCGAGTTCTGCGACCGCGCCTGGGTGATGACCTCTGACTCCGCCCGGGTCCAGCAGGCAATCCCCTGCGGCCTGTTGGCTGGCGGCAGCGTGACCGCACCGATCCGCAAGGGCGATCTGATCACCTATCAGAATGCCAAAGTCGCCCCCGGTTCTCGCGTCGCCGCCCTGCGCGCCAAGCAGGACGAAATGCTCTTCGGTCTGGCGGAGGCGTGAAGATGGACTTGGCCGATAACCGCCCTTTCGCGATCCGCCAGTTCGCGCCGGCCGCCCTCAAGAAGATGTACCTGATCCGCCGCTTCGAATAGGGCGCGGAAGACAGCTACACCCGTGGCCTGATCCACGGCACCATGCACCTGTCCATCGGGCAAGAGGCCTCGGCCGTGGCCTCCTGCATGGAGTTGACGGACAACGACAAGATCACCTCCACCCACCGCGGCCACGGCCATTGCATCGCCAAGGGCGCGGAAGTGGGCCGGATGTTTGCCGAGTTCTTCGGCAAGGAAACCGGCTATTGCCACGGGCGCGGCGGGTCGATGCATATCGCCGCTGTGAAAACCGGCAACCTTGGCGCCAACGGCATCGTCGGCGGTGGTCTTCCCATCGCCGTGGGGGCGGCTTTGACCGCCAAACGCTTCGGCCGCGATGACGTCACCCTTTGCTTCTTCGGCGACGGCGCCAAAAACGAGGGCGCTTTCCACGAGCCCTGAACATGGCTGCCGTCTGGAAGCTGCCGGTGGTTTTCGTTTGAGAAAACAAGAAGTACGGCATGTCGACCTCGATTGAACGGGCCACCGCCGTCAAGCACATCTCGGAACGGGCTGCCGCTTACGCAATGCCCGGCATCACCGTGGACGGCAACGACTTCTCGGCCTTGGCCGAGGCGAGGGGCCGTCGCTGGTTGAAAACCTCACCTACCGCTGGCGTGGCCATTCGAAATCCGACCGCAACCGCTATCGCACCAAGGACGAGATAGAGGGCTGGATCGCCAAAGACCCCATCGCCCGCTTTCAGGACCAGCTGATCACCCACGGCATCCTGACTGAGGCCGAGGCGGTCAGGGTCCAGGACGAGGTGGTGGCGGAAGTCGCCGCCGGAGTGGACTTCGCCCGCGCCTCTCCCGCCCCGCAGATCACTGATGTTACCAGGTTTGTCCATGCAGAGGTGCGGCCATGAACGCGCAGACCACGATTGCGGGCACGCAAACCCGCGAGATGAGCTATGCCGAAGCCATCCGCGATGCGATGGCCATTGCCCTTGAACGCGACAAGACCGTGATCCTGATGGGTGAGGATATCGGCGTCTATGGCGGGGCGTTTCAGGTCACCGGCGATCTGGTGGAGCGCTTTGGCGCGGACCGGGTGATGGACACGCCGATTTCCGAATTGGGCAGGGCAGGGGTGGCTGTTGGAGCTGCACTGACGGGCCTGAAACCGATCTTCGAATTCCAGTTCTCGGACTTCGCGGCGTTCACCATGAAGCAGATCGTCAACCAGGCGGCCAAGTTGCGCTACATGCTCGGCGGTGAGGCGGCGGTGCCGGTGGTGTTCCGGATGCCCTCCGGCTCGGGCACCGGGGCGGCCGCGCAACATTCGCAGCCGTTTGAGGCGTGGTTTGGCCATGTGCCGGGCTTGAAGGTCGTGCAACCGTCCAACCCGGCTGACGCAAAAGGGCTGCTGCTGGCGGCGCCGGAGGATCCCGATCCGGTCATCGTCTTTGAACATAAGCTCCTCTACAAGATGAAGGGGCAGGTGCCGGAAGGCTATTACACCACCCCCATCGGCAAGGCCGCCATCGTGCGCCCCGGCAAGGATCTGACCATCGTCGCCAGCGCCATCATGGTGCACCGCGCAATGGAGGCTGCGACCAAGCTGGCGGTCTGGCATGTGGCGGAAGGCGCACTGGTGACCAGGGGTGCCCCCTGTTCGACATCGAACCCGACAAGGCCGCGATGGAGGTCGAGGCGCCGGCAACCGGCCGCCTGCACCATATCCTAGCCAGCGTGGGCCAAAGCGTGGCCGTGGGCGCTCCAGTGGCCTTCCTTTATGCCGAGGGCGAGGCTGTTGGGGCTTCTCCGGTGCCGGTGGCTTCTCCGTCCGCGCCGCAACCCGAAGCGGCCAAGGCCGAGCGTGCCGCCGCGCAACCCGCCGCGCCGAAGGCGGAGCCCGTCTCCGAACCCGATGGCCTGCGCGCCACGCCAGTTGCCCGCCGTCTGGCACGGGACGCGGCAATTGCCTTGGAGACGCTGATCGGCTCCGGCCCGCGTCAGCGCATCCAGAAGCAGGATGTGGAACGGGAACTCCCCCGCCTGAAAACCCCGGCGGCAGCGCCCGCGCCCGTCCCGGTCGCGCCGGCCCCCGTGGCCCAGATGCCCGCCCCCGTCGTTGCGCAGGCTGGCGCGTTGAGCGTGAAGACCCGCCCCGGCACCGGGACGCCGCTGGTTTTGATCCACGGTTTTGCCGCCGACTCTGCCGGCTGGGCGCCACTGGAGCGTGCCTTGCCGCGCGATCTGCCCCTGATCCGGGTGGACCTGCCAAGCCACGGCCGCTCCCCCCGCCGCGCGATCCGCGACTTTGGCGAGCTTTTGCGCAGTATGGTGCAGGTCTTCGACGCCCATGTGGACGGTCCGGTCCATGTGCTTGGCCACTCGCTGGGCGGCGCGCTGGCGTTGGGCCTGACCGATATCCGCCCGTGCTGCGATGCTGTCGCGCAACGATCGCGACCTGCGGGCCGCGCAGGTTGAGCTTGCCCAGACCCTTTTCCCCGATGGCGTTCAGGGTTTCGACCTGACCGCCGCGTTGAAGCGTCTGTCGGCCCCCACCGCGATGATCTGGGGGCGAGAGGATCATATCCTGCCGTGGAAACAGGCGCTTGCCGCCCCCGGCACTGTGGCGCTGCACCTTCTGCGCGGCGTAGGGCACGTGCCCCACATTGAAGACCCCCAGACCGTGGCAAGCCTGATTCAGCGCCACATCGGCTGACGACATCCCAAGACCTGGAAACCCCGGGCCATGCGCCCCGGGTTTTCCTTTGCGCCAAAAGCCGAGTGGCACCGCCGAAAGCAACAGGCCTCCGCGCTGCGAGCGGCCTTCAAACCATCAGGCCACCTTACTTGATGTTGTAGATCCGTCGGGCATCTGCATGGGTGGCGATGGGGCGGTCGACCTCGCGCGCGATCTCTTGTACCTCTTGCAGCAGGTCAAGGTTTGTCGGGTTGCGGTGGGGCGAATAGTGCAACTCCAGCCCGGTCTTCACATGGCCGCCCAGTTCGATGGTGCGGCGGATCAGCGGGCGGTAGTCATAGTCGCCCTCACCCCAGATCGAGATGAACCACGGCAGCTTGTGCTTGGCCTTCGAGATCATGTCGAGGTCGCAATACAGGCTCTCCAGCGACGGCTCCATTCCGCAGGTGCCGATCTGCTTGGTGCTCGTCAGGCCGTATTTGCCGACGAAGTAGAAATCCCAGTTGGTGCCGGTGTTGAACACGCCGCGGTCCACATAGTGGCGGGCGACGCGCAGGTGGCCGGGTTCATTGACACCCCAGATCATCGCGATGTCACGCGCGCGGCAGAACTTCACCTGAGCCGCCACCTGGGTCCGATCCTAGCCATCGGCGCGGCCCAGGTAATAACCCTCCGCATCCTCGTCGATGACGAACTGGTCGATGCCGGTATCAACCACGGCGATCTGGACGTTGGCGTATTTGTTCAGGTAGTCGACATGCTCCAACCTGCAATCGCCCGGGGCCACGAGGTTGTTGTTGCAGGTGGTGGGATACCAGATCATGTCCGGCCGCACCTTCAGGATACGATCCCAGACCTTCATCTAGTCGTCGAAGGCCGCCTTGCCCTGCAGGTCAAAATCGGAATCGTGCTCGTGGATCGCCGTGGCCCCGGCATCCCAGCAGCGCAGCGCGTCTTCGTAGAGCGCGTCATAGGTGACGGGGGTGTTGGGGTTCATCTGTTTGGTGCGAACCCCGTTCTGGTGGGATTCGATCATCACAGGTTCGTCCCATTGGGGCGTCATATCGGCGAAACGGTCGAGGCGCGTGGCCATGGTATCCTCCTTTCTTATGTCACGATGTGGCTGAAGGTTGCGGCGCCGGCACGTATTTGAACCGCGCCAAGTGGCGGTGATCGGGTACTTCCTCGTCAGGATCGGCCGCTCCGCAGGCATATCGGCGAACAATTGTCATGCACGCTTGATGTTTGGCAGATCCGGTTGGCCAATGTGACGGCCGTCGGAGGGGGGCGGGTTGGCGATCCAATTGTTCAGCCAAGCCGGATCGTTCAGGACTTTGCGGGCGTCACGCTGCGGCGCTCCGTTTCCCACGATCTCGCTAAAGAACACGCCGTCGATACCGGATGCGATACCGCGCGTCCGCCCAAGGGCGGTGACCGCAGGGCCAGCATCGTCCCGCCCTCGGGTCTGAGCAAAAATATCAAGCGTGATTCGTTTGTGCGGGTTTTCCTGGCGGGCGATTGGGCGGCTTTGCCGCCGCCTCAACGCAGAATTTCCGTTTTCTTTGGTTTGACTTGGCAGGGGGCACCCAACCGACAGCGCACAATCGCAAAACGGTTTTGATATATGTAAAGAACAAAAGTTAACAACACATAAGAAAAGTTCATATGGCGCAGGGGAGGTCCGACCATGGCAGAAATTTTCGATCACACGGGCGCGCCGGTCTCGCATGGTCTGGCCCGGGTCAACGGAATCCGCATGCATTATGTCACGGCCGGGCAGGGAGAGCCGCTTTTGCTGCGGCATGGCACGCCGAAGACCCATTTCTACTGGTACAAGCTGATACCCTTGCTGACCCCCTATTTCCGTGTCGTGGCACCCGACCTGCGTGGCTTTGGCGATACCGACAAGCCGCCTGCCGAAAAGGGCTATGACAGCCTGACCAATGCCAAGGACATGGCCGCGCTGATGACCCATCTGGGCCACGACAGCTTCCACCTGCACGGCGAAGATCGCGGCGCGGAATTCGCTTATGCGCTGGCCGCCACCGAACGGGCGCGGGTCAAGACGCTGTCCTTCTCGGAAATGCTGCTGTCGGGCGAGGGCCTTGAAGACTGGTCGAACTTCACGCCCGAGAACGTGTCCGCGCAGTTCAACCTCAAGGGTGTCTGGGTCTGGCACATCCCGTTCTTCTGAATCCCCCACCTGCCCGAAATGCTGATCACCGGGCGCGAGCGCGAGTTCTGGGAGTTCTGGATCAAGGCCGAAACCTGGAACCCCAACGCCATCACCAACGAAGCGATCGACGAATGGATCGCCCGCCTGTCCGCCCCCGGCGGCCTGCGCGGCTGTCTAGAAACCTACCGTGCCGGCATGAAGAACGCCCGCATCAACAAGGACCTCATGCAGTCCAAGCTGACCCTTCCGATCCTGACCATCGGCGCGCCGGAATTCTTCGGTGAACTGGTGCGTGATCAGATGGAGAAGATGTCTGACGGAGTCGAACGTTCGGAAGTCTTTCAGGAATGTGGTCACAGCCTCGCCCTGGAGATGCCCGACCGTCTGGCCCAGACCCTGCGGGAGTTCATGCTGAACCGACCCTGAAACCACCAAGATCGACGAAACCGGCAGGCCTCAGGAGAGAGGAGGCCCTGTCACATACAAAAACTGGAGGAGAGACGATGAAACATCTGAACTTCAAACGCGCAGCCCTTGCGATGACCGTTGCCCTGCTGCCGGGCTTTGCGTTTGCCGACATCGCCGCCGATATCCAGCATCCGCTGTGGTACAAGGCACCGTCCGACAAGACGAAGAAATTCGCCGCGATGGACAACCTGGAAGGCGTCGTCGTTTCGGATGGCCAGGATGGCGCTGCGGGCTTCCCCGCCGCCAACCTGAAGCTGACGGACGAGCAGCCGGCAAAGGTCAAGGCGGCCAATTTCACGGTTGCGATCTCGATGGGCTGGATGGGCGATGACTGGGCCAGCCAGCAATTGATCGGCCTGACGGAAACCTTTGAATCCATGGGGATCAAGGTCGTTGCCGAAACCAACGCCAACTGGGACGACGCCAAGCAAATCTCCGACCTTGACGCCATCTCGGTCCTGAAGCCGAGCCTTCTGGTCTCGCCCCCCCTGAACGGTCAAACCACCGCTTCCGCCTATCAGAAGATCGCGGCGGCGGGCACCAAGGTCGTGTTCATCGACCAAGCGGTCGATGACATGAAGGCGGGCAAGGACTATGCCTCGATCATCTCGTCGGACAACCTCGAACTGGGCATGTATCTGGCCGACGAGCTGGCCGATGCGCAGCACGGCTAGGGCAATGTCGCGGCGATGTACTATGCCAATGACTTCTACGTGACCAATCTGCGCTATGAAGGCTTCATCGCCCGCATCATGGCCAAGTACCCCGACCTGCACGTGATCGCCGCCGCGGGCCACAACAACCCCAACAAGGGTCAGGAAGTGGCTGACGGCCTGCTGGCGCGCTATCCGAACCTCGACGGCTCTATGCCTCGTGGTCAATCCCGGCGATGGGGGCTGTGACCTCGGCCACCAAGGCAGGCCGCACGCCCGACACCTTCAAGATCGTCAACGAGAACCTTGACCAGATCGTTGCGGGCAACATGGCGCAGAACGGCTTCATCGCCGGCATCTCGTCGCAGCGCCCCTATGACCAAGGTGTTGCCGAAGCCAAGACCGGCGCCCTGACCCTGATTGGCAAGACAACCCCGCCCTACATCGTCGTGCCGCCGCTGAAGGTGGAACGCAGCAACTTGGCTGATCCCTGCAAGACCATCTACCGGGTGGATCTGCCTGCCGACATGGCCAGCGCCCTGTCCAACTGATCGCAGCGGGGCGCGGTTTCGGCTGCGCCTCTTTCCCAAGGAACCCTCGCCATGACCTTGATCCTTCAGATGACGGACATCTGCAAATCCTTCGGCACCATCCCTGTGTTGTAGCGGGTGGGCTTCACCCTCAGCAAAGGCGAAGTGCATCCCCTGATGGGCGGCAATGGCGCTGGCAAATCGACGCTGATGAAGATCCTGACCGGGGTCTACACCCGCGACAGCGGCACCGTGATGATCGAGGGCAAGCCGGTTGAACTTCACGATACCGCGGCTGCCGAACGGGCGGGCGTGGCGATGATCTTTCAGGAATTCTCGCTGGTGCCGACGCTGACCGTCGCGCAGAACATCCTTCTCAAGCACGAACCACGCTTTCCCGGCACCCCCTTCATCAAGGGCGGTGAAATGGTGCGCCGCGCCCGGGTGATCCTTGAGGAGTTGGGGGTCGACATTGACCCCAATGCCCTCGTCGGTGGCCTGAGCGCGGGCTACATGCAGATTGTCGAGATCGCCAAGGCTCTGTCGAAGAAGGCCAGGATCCTGATGATGGAAAAGCCGACCTCGTCCCTGTCCGAGGCCGAAACCTCCCCCCTCTTCGAACTGGTGAACCGGCTGCGCGCCAGCGGAATCTCCATCGTCTATATCTCGCACCGCATGGCAGAGATCCTCACGCTCTGCGACCGCGTCACCGTGATGCGCGACGGTGATGACTGAAAATTGCGCCAACCTGTCGGTCGCGCGGATCGTCGAGGCGATGCTGGGTGCGGGCCATGCCTCTTCGTTCGTCTGGCAGGACCGCAACGTTCCCGAAACCGCCAAGCCCCTGATGCAGGTCCGCAACCTGCGGCTGGCCAAACGGATCGCGTACGTCAGCTTTGACATCCGCAAGGGCGAGATCGTCGGCCTTGCCGGGCTGATGGGGTCAGGCCGGACCGAGATTGCCGAGACCCTGTTCGGCCGCCGCCGCGCCATATCCGGAGAGGTGATCTTTGACGGCAAGCCCGTGACCAGTCAGGCCGATGCCATCGACCGCGGCATGGCGCTGGTGCCCGAAGACCGCCGCAAGTTCGGCCTGGTGCTGGGTCATTCGGTGCGGGACAACATCATCCTGCCCAAGCTTGACCGGTTCACCCGCCACCTGTTCGTGCAAGACAGCGCGGCCCTGCAGACGGTCACCCGAACCATCCGCGATCTGGCGATCAAGACCGATGGACCTGACAAACTCGCGCGCCTGCTGTCTGGCGGCAATCAGCAGAAGATCGTGATCGGCAAGTGGCTGGCCCGTGTGCCCCGCCTGCTGATCCTCGATGAACCCACCATCGGCGTCGACATCGGCGCCCAGTCCGAGATCGTCGAGACGGTCCGCGCCATGGCTGACAAAGGCATGGCCGTGCTGGTGATCTCGTCCGAACTGGAGGAACTCATGGTGATCAGTGACCGCATCCTGGTGCTGCATGGCGGACGCATCGCGAAAAGTATGAACCGTCACGACGTGGCGACAGAGGAGGAACTTCACCATGCAATCCAAGGCCACAGCCACTCTGCGCCCCAGCGCGGCGCTGCCTAAGATTCAATTGCAGAATGACGTCGTCTACATCGTCTTTGCCGTGGTGCTGGCGTTCTTCAGCCTGACCATCGGCGACAAGGGGTTCCTGTCGGTGATGAACCTCTTCAACATCGCCCGAACGACGGCGATGATCGCGGTGGCGATGACCTTCGTGATCTCGGCGGGCGAGCTTGACCTTTCGGTCGGATCGACGGCGGCGCTGTCGGCGCTGACCCTTGGGCTGCTGATGCAGGCGGGTTTTGCCTGGCCCGTGGCGGTTGTCGCGGCCCTGGCGTCGGGTCTGTTCGTGAGATGCCTGAACGGGTTCTTCGTGACCACCATCGGGATCCCCTCGTTCCTGGTGACCCTTGGCATGATGCAATTCGTCCGCGGTCTCGACATGCGGGTGACCTATACCAACCCGATTGCCATCTCGAACAAGACCTGCAACATGATTTTCGGGTCTGGCAGCGTCTTCGGTATCCCGTCCCTGCTGATCTGGTCTGTCGTGGTGGCGCTGCTTGGCTTCGTCGTGCTGAAGTACACCGGCTTCGGACGCGAGTTCCTGGCCACCGGCGGCAACCGGATGGCGGCAAAGTATTCTGGCGTCAAAACCCGCCGGATCAAGTTCGCAGCCTTTCTGCTGTCAGGGGCGGCGGCGGCGCTGTCGGGCGTGTTGTACACCGGCATGATGCAAACCGCCTGCTTCAACTTCGGTGAGGGGGCCGAGCTGATGTCGATCGCCGCGGTCATTCTGGGGGGCACCAGCCTGTTCGGCGGGCGTGGCACGATCCTTGGCACCTTCGCGGGGTCCCTCCTGATCGGCACGATCAACAATGGGCTGATCATCATGGGGCTTGACGTGTCGGAACAGATGATGGTCGCCGGCGGCATCATCCTCCTCGCCGGAGCGTTCGGCAAGAAACCTGCGGCCTGAAGCGCGGGCCTGCCAGGTGCCATAAGACGGCCAGTCGGACGGGCCGTCGGACGGGCCGTCGATATATATTCGCCTTCTGACGATCAAACCCCATATCTGTTCCGACCGAGCCGGTGCCAACAGCGGCTGGTGGCGCTCAGTCTGCCGCCCGGCCTGTGTCTTGCAGGGTCTGGCGGGCGGCTGCAACGCCCGCGACAGCGCGCAGGATGTCGGCGCTGCGGGTTCGGTGGTTGGTGATCGCGGCGCGCAAGACAGTGATCCCGCCGACAGCGGTCGTGGAAAAGACCGCTGTTCCCGCCATCTGCAATTCTTGGGCAATCTGGCGGTTCAGATCGGCCTGCGCCCCCGCCGGCAGACTGCCATCCGCCGAGAAGACGCACAGGTTGGAAATCACCGGGGCCATCAGTCGCATCTTCGGGTCACTGGCGATGGCCGCAGCCATCTCTGCCGCCAATTGGCAGTTGCGGGTGATCGCGGCCCCCAACCGGTCCGCCCCATAGGCCTCGACCGCCGCCCAGACCTTCAAGGCCCGATTGCCGCGCGACAGGTCAACGCCATAGTCGCAATACCACGGCTCGCCTCCGGCCAGACCAAGGGCCAGACCAAGGGCCAGACCAAGGGCCAGACCAAGGGATTGTCCCTCCAGATAAGCCGGGCGGGCGGCGAAGGTGGCGCGGTGGAGGGCTGCGTCGCGGATCAGGACAAGTCCGCAGTCGTAGGGCACATACATCCATTTGTGAAAGTCGCAGGCCAAGGAAACCGCCCGCCCGATGCCGTCGGTCAGGGCCTGCCAGGGCATGGCGGCCAGCCGCGTCCATGCCCCGAAGGCGCCGTCCACATGGAGCCAAAGCGTCTCTGCCGCTGCGATGTCCGCCAAGGCGTTCAGGTCGTCGAACCGGCCAAGGTCGACCGAACCCGCTGTCCCGACCACCGCGAAAGGTCGCAATCCGGCGGCACGGTCCTCGGTGATCCGGGCGCGCAGGGCGGCAAGATCCATCCCCGCATCAGTTTCCGGCACCAAATGCAGGGCGCGACGGCCAAGCCCCAGAAGCTCCAGCGCCTTGACGGTGGCATTGTGCGCGCCTTGTCCGGCATAGGCGATCAGGGGCTGGCCCTTCAGCCCCTCCTCACGCAGCGAGGGTCCCAATGCCCAAGTCCGCGCCGCGGCCAAGGCGATCACGGTGGCCTGCGAGGTGCCCGAAACCAGAACCCCGCTTGCGCCTTGCGGAAAGCCCATCACCTGACGCGTCCAGTCGATCACGGCACGTTCGACATGGATCATGCCATGATCGCGGCCCCCGCAGTTGGAGTTCATCGTGGCCGCCACCATCTCGCTAAGCAGCCCCGAGGCAAGTCCGGTGCCATGGACCCAGCCGAAAAATGCCGGATGGGTGTTGCCCGTGGCATAGGGCATGATGTCGTCCGTCATCCGCGCCGCCGTCGCCGCTTCGCCATGGCCTGTGCCATCAAGGCGGTAGGCCGCGGCCAGCGCGGGCGGGGTAGGCTGCCACGGCAGATCCCGGGCGGATTCCAGTCGGTCGATGCAGGCGTCCAGCACGCGATGGGCCGTTGCCCGGAAGTCATCCCAATTCGCAGGGTCCAGTCCAGGGCCAATGCCAAGGCCAAGGCCAGGGTCAAAGTCCGCGCCATCCTCTGCATCGCCCATCGCGGCCTCCCCTTGCGTTGCGTGTCCCAACAGGATGAGGGACCTTGGCCGCAGGATCAAGTTTGGTTCCCCAAGCCGTGGGTCCGGGCGCTCTGGTGCGACGGGCAAGGCCGCCCTTGCGCCAAGGCCGCGGCGATGGGCAGAAGATCCGTCAGGATCTGCTCATAGTCGGCGCGGGGAAAATCATAAGGCAGGTCCAGCCGGAATTCGGTAGCCATGGGCACGATGGGATCGGCCCGCAAGGCGGCAATGATCTCGCCACAGGTGCCGACCAGATCAGGCGCGTAGACCACACGCCTTTCGCCCTGCGGGGCATCGGCGGCCAGCGGATAAAGGCGCAGCCGGTCCAGGATAACGCGGTACACATTGGGGGGCCGCGTGCGCAACGCGCCCCGCGCAAAGTGACGCTCGATGTGGTATTGCACCACCTACAGCACGGACAAGATGATCCGATACCTCACCGTGGCCACCATCAGCATCAGCACGACCTCCAGATTGCGGTGGTAGATGATCTGGATCGTGTAGAACAATTCCGGCAGCGCCAGGATGTAGACCTGACGGGTGCCCTTGGCCAAGCCGATGTTTTCGTTGCACGCCGTCGGGATGATGGTCCGCATGGCTTGCGGCAGCACGATGCGGCGGACCTGATGGCCTTTGGGCAGACCAAGGGCCGAGGCCGCCTCGTGCTGGCCCTGATCCACCGACAGAATGCCGCCCCTTGTCACTTCGGCGGCGAAGGCACCAAGGTTCAGGGCCAGACCGATAACGCCAGCCGACCATGGCGTCATCAGCGCGGTGGTGGAATAGTCAAACAAGATGATCTGCGTGAAGGGAACCCCCAGGGTCACCCGATCATACAGGTAGCCAAGGTTGTTCAGGATCAACAACAGCACCACCAGCGAGATCGAGCGGAACAGCCAGATGAAGCCCCATGCGGTGGCCACCAACCGGGGGCGAAGACACCCGCGCTAAGGCCACCACCGTGCCGATGGCAAAGCCGAAGATCGCGCCAAGCACGGTCAGCAGCAGGGTCCGCCCCAGCCCGACCAGCACGGGTGGGGCAAAGAACCACTGGGCAAACACATCCCAACCCCAGCGCGGATTGCCCAAGGTCAAGTTGATCACCGCCGCCAGCAAGATCAGCCCGATGACCGTGCCCGCTGTCCGGGTATGGTAGCGGGCCGGGTATGGCAGCGGGCCGGGCATGGTAGCGGGCCGGGATGATCCGCAGGCCGGAATAGACGCTTGGCGTCGCAGCGCGCTCCAACTGGCGCTGCACGCGCAGCGGCGCGTCGGGAAGTTCTGACGAAACGGTCATTGATGCGCCTCGGGGTGAAAGTGGCGCAGGTCCGGTCTGGCATGAAGCCGGGCCAGCGTGGCCGCCAGATCCGGGTCACGCGCTTTAAGCGGCGAGGTCCCGGGATGGCCCCGCTTGACGCCAATGTGCGTTTCGAAGGGCAGCGATTGACAATGTTCGGGGTTGACCTGCGGATCAAACAACGGGCGATAGCCGAAGCCGATGTAGAGCGCCACCGCCTCGGGCTGGCGAAAGCCCGTGGTCAGATAGACACGGGAATAGCCAAGTTCGGCGGCCTTTTCCTCCAGCGCTGCCACGATGCGGCGGGCGAGGCCTTGGCGGCGCAGATCGGCCCTTGTCCAGATCCGTTTGAACTCGGCCGGCTCATCGTCATAGCGCATGAAGGCGCCGCCGCAGATGGTTTCGCCATTGCGCAGCAAAAGCAGGAAGTTGCCCACGGGTGGCGCAAAAGCCTCGGGCGGATAGCGGTAAAGGTCCGCCCTTGCCCCTTCGGCATTGAAGGTCGTGCCATAGCGGCTGTCGTATTCGCGGATCAGATCCTTGACCAACGGTTTGGCCTGCGGGTCAAGGGGGCTGGATTCAAGGATCAGGTCGGTGGTGTGCGCGGTCATGCGGGGTCTCCCGTCCGAAAACGTTCGGCCAGTGCCACCCACAGGGCAGCGGCGGGGGCGATGATGGCATCGTTGAAGCGGTCGTCGGGGCTGTGCAGGGGGCGCCGGGGCCGGTGCCGACACAGAAGCAGGATCCCGGCACCTGTTCCAGAAAGAAGGCAAAATCCTCCGAGGCGGTGCGCGGGCGGAAGGCCGTGTCCACCCCTTGCGGGCCGAACAGGTCCAGCGCGACCGCGCGGGCAAACCGGGTTTTGGCCGGATGGTTGATCACGCTGGGCAAGCCACGGCGGTGGGAAATTTCCGCCGTGGCCCCCAGCCCCACGATCACCAAGGCAATCAGCGCCGGCAGACGCCCCTGCAGCAAGTCACGCCCGGCCGGACTATAAGACCGCAGCGTCAGCTTGAACTCTACCGTGTCGGGGATGACGTTGGACGCTTGCCCGCCGTGGATCGAGCCCACGGTAACAACCGCCATGTCCAGGGGATCGACATTGCGCGAAACGACCGTTTGCAATGCCGTGATGACATGGGCCGCCGCCACAATGGGATCGACCGTTTCATGCGGGGCCGCGCCGTGGCCACTCTTGCCGTGCACCGTGACGTCGATCTGATCGATCGAGGCCATGGCAGGGCCTTCGACAAAGCCGAACTGTCCGACCGGCACGCCGGGCCAATTGTGCAGCCCGAAGATGGCGTCGACGGGGAAGTGTTTCAGCGGCCCCTCGGCCAGCATCCGGCGGGCGCCGCCGCCGATTTCCTCGGCAGGCTGGAAGAACAGATGCAGGGTGCCGTCGAAGGCGCGGGTGGCGGCCAGATGCCCGGCTGCGGCCAGCAGGATGGCGGTGTGCCCATCGTGGCCGCAGGCATGCATGACGCCGGGAGGGGCGCTGGCAAAGGGCAGGCTGGCGGGCTCCTGAATGGGCAAGGCGTCGAAATCGGCGCGCAAGCCAAGGGCGCGCGGGCCGATCCCGGCGCGCAGCGGGCCGACCACTCCGGTCTCTGCGATGCCGGTGGTCACGTCAAACCCCCATTCCGCCAACAGTTCGGCGATGCGGGCCGCGGTGCGGACCTCGTGAAAGGCCAGTTCCGGATGCCGATGCAGGTCATGGCGCAGCGAGATGAAGTCGCCGAGCGTTTGGGCGATCCAGTCGTGCGCGGCCTGCAACGGTGCCGTCAGGGTGACCGGGATGTCGCGCGCATAGCGGCCACGCGCTTCCAGTTCGGGGAAGGGCGCGTCAAGGTCGTACTGGCTGAAATCGTGGTGGTCGAAGAAGCGGCCAAGGTAGGCCAAAGCCTCGTCAATCGTCAGCAGGTTGCGGATGAAGTCATATTTCGCCTCTGCCTCGGCCCGGGTGGTGCCGGCGATGGGGGCAATGCCAGGGAAGATCTTGACCTGTTCGGTAAAGGCGCAGGTTTCTTTCAGATTGGGCGAATATGTGAACACCGCATCGGCAAATTTGCCAGCAAGCCCGATCCCGGCATCCGAGGACCCGGCCTGAAAAATCACCGGCTGGCCCTGCTTTGACCGCCCGATGTTCAGCGGGCCTTCCACCTCGAAGAAGCGGCCCTTGTGGTTCAGGCGGTGCAGCTTGGCCGTGTCGAAGAACCGCCCCGTCGCGCGGTTGCGGGCGAAGGCGTCATCGTCCCAGCTGTCCCAAAGGCCTTGCGTCACCTCCAGATACCCCTCCGCGATCTGATAGCGCAGGGCGTGATCGGGATGCTGGGCCCGGCTGTAGTTCTTGGCCGACCCTTCCAAGGGAGAGGTCACCACGTTCCACCCGGCCCAGATCCACCCGGCCCAGATCCACCCGGCCCAGATCCATATGGCCTCGGGCCAGCGCAGACAGCAGGCCGACGGCTTCGGCCACCTTGACGGGGCTGTAATGCCACAACAACACCCCGCCCGCGCCAACCCGGATGCGACGGGTCCGCGCCAAGGCGCAGGCGGTCAGGATCTCGGGCGCGGAACTCGCCAGACCGGGCGCGCCGTGATGTTCGGCAAACCAGATGCGATGACAGCCCAAGCGGTCGGCCACCACCGCAAAGTCCAGCGCCGTCTGTGCATCGGCGCCGTCTAGCACGGGGCTTTTGTCCAGAGTGTGATGAACCCCAAAGCCGAAGGCCCTGCATTGGCCAAGCCAAAGAAGACGTGCGGCACGACGCAGTCCGACAAAGAGACTGGACAAGTGTCGGCAATATTCCACTATGCGGGCAGATCAAATGAATTGGGTGAAGCATGCGTATAAGGAATGCCCTGACCGGCGGTGTGCTGGCGCTTTGCATGACAGGACTGGCGGTGCCGCAATCGGCGCGCGCCGACACCAAAAGCGCTTGGGACAAGGCCTCCACCGCCTTGGTCTTCGGCCTTGCGGGCGGGGCAGAGTTGAACACCCTGCTCGCCCATGACCAGACCGGGCAGATCCAGTTCCTCAAGGCCATGACGGCCACGCTGGCCCTGTCCGAAGGCCTCAAGGCCGTCATTCACGAAACGCGGCCCGATGGCTCGGGGATTGACAGCTTCCCCTCGGCCCACACCTCTCTGGCTTTCGCGGCGGCGACCTATTTCGACATCCGCTACGGGGCGCAACACAAGGCGCTGGTGCCGGTCTTCTACGCGGCGGCGGCCCTGACGGCGCTGGGCCGGGTCGAGGCCAAGAAGCATTTCGTGCAGGATGTGGCGGCGGGGGCGCTGATCGGTGTGGTCTTCGGTCATGTCTTCACCACGCCCGATGCCCAAGTGGCGGTCTTTCCGACGACCGATGGCGTTGGCATGACCTATACCCAGCATTTCTGAGCGCGCGATGTCCCGTCTGTCCCAACGTGCCGCCGCATTCCGCCATGCGGGGCGCGGCATCCGAGTGCTGTTGACCGAGGTCCACGGCCGCATTCACCTGACGGCGGCGGCTATGGTCATCCTTCTGGGGCTTGTTCTGCGCATCTCTGCGGTGGACTGGGCGCTTCTGGTCATCTGCATGGCCGTCGTTCTGGCCGCCGAGGCCATGAACTCTGCGCTTGAACGTGTCGTCGATCTGGCCAGCCCCGAGTGGAACGCGCTGGCCCGGGATGCCAAGGATCTGGCGGCGGGCAGCGTCTTGATTGCAGCGATTGGCGCGGCGGTCGTCGGGGTGGTGGTGTTCCTGCCCTATGTCTAGCACGGGCCCGAACCGGTGGCGCCGGTTCTGCGCCGCACGCCTTTGTCTCACCGCCGGCCAAGGCTGGCACCCCTGCGGGATCAGCGCTCGCCCGCTCCACCCGGCGGGCGTTTGCGGCCAAAGCCCGCCGCGACATGCAGGGCGATGCCGGCGTGCAGTTCGACATCGGCATGGCTGCGCGCGGCCATGGTCAACAGCGCGCGGATCAACCCATCCGCCCCCTGCGGATCCACCGCGACGGCGATCCGCGTCCGGTCATACTGGATGCGTGTCAACAGCGCCGCATAGGGATCGGTCACCCGGGTCAGCGCCCGCATCCCGCGCTCCAGCCAGGTCAGGGCCTGTGCCGTGGCGCCGTCCTGTTCGTGGCACAGGCCGATGACACGACAGGCGGCGGCCTCCCAGCAGGGGTCGCCGATCTGGCAGGACATGGCAAGCGTGGCGTCAAGCCGGCCGCGCAGCGCCTCGGGCTTGGCACCGGTCTGCAACTGCACCTCGGCCAGCACGGCTTCCGGCCAGGGGCGGAACGACAGCCAGTGCGTCGCGTCGCACAGCGACAGCGCTTGGCGCGACCACGCTTCGGCCTGATCAAGCCGGCCGGCGCGCAACTGGCCCCAGGCGCCAAGCGCCAGAACCCAGGTCTCGCGCCGGGGGATCTGGCTGGTGCGGGCGGCGGCGATGGCGCGGTCATAATGGTCAAACGCCGCGTCGAACTGGCCCCAGTCGGCCAGATTGAAGCCCGCAAAGCCATGGGCCGCAGCCAGCCGGGCCGGGTCCGCGTCGGACAGGTCGAAGGCGCGCAGGGCCAAGGCCTGCGCATCGGGGCGGCGTCCGGCCAGCGCCTCGGCATAGGACAGTTCCAGCACGGCGCGGCAGGCGACCGGGCGGTTCTGGCTGCGCAGCGCCAGCTCTTCGGCCAGACGCAGATGCAAGGCGCCCTCGTCATCCTGACCGCGCACGGCATGCACCAGCGCAGCGCCAAGTTCGGCCAGACAGCGGGCGCGCAGGGCATCGTCCCTCAGCCCCTCGGCCAAGGCCGCCGCACGGCGCAGGCAGTCCAGACCCGCATCCACCGCCCCGACCGCCAAAGCCGCACTCCCCGCTTCCAGCAAGGTCTCCACCACCGTCGCAGGTCCCGGCCCCGGGGGCGGATCGGCCAGCCCGACCCGCGCCGCACTGCGCAGCGCGGTCGAGGCGGGTTCGCCCAGTTCGCGCAGGAATTCGGCATCAACGTGATCGGCATGGGCGCGGGCCGCCTCGGGCTTGCCCGACAGGACCAGCGCCCGGATCAGCAGGATATGGGGCCCCTCGTCAAAGGGCTGGCGCTGCACGGCGTGACGGGCCAGGGCCAGCGCGCGTTCGGCCGCACCCGAAACCAGGGCGGCCTGAATGTCCAACCGCAGACGCGCGTCAATGCGGGTGGCAATACGGACCCGCTCCACCAACAGCCAGGTCGCGAAATCCGGTCCGCAGGCCTCGGGCTCGCTGCCGTCAAGCAGTTCGCCCAAGGCCAAGGGGTCCAGCGCCAGCGTGTCAATCGATAGGGCGTCGACCTGACTGCCCTCGGGCAAATTCGCCAGCAATGGGTCTCCGGTCAGGGCCGCAGGGCCCAAGGCCCGCCGCAGGGCGGCAAGACACCAGCGCAGGGCACCCAAAGGGTCGACCGTTTCGGGAAAAAGCTCTGCCGCGATCTGGCGCCGCGACACCGGTCGGTCGCTCAGCAGCACCCGCGCCAGCACGGCCCAGGATTGATGCCCGCGCACCGGGCGCGGCGTGCCGTCCGGCCCGGTGATGGCGGGCACTCCCAGCAATCGAATGCGCAACATTTGAAATCTCCCGGCAGTATCCGCCCCGTTCCACCGTCGGGCCGTGTGCACCGCCGTGGGACGCGCGGCACCACACTCCGCCGCCCGCCCACAGTGCTGCACACGCGCTCATCGGAAAAGCGATTCGACCGGCCACTCACGGACCGGATTGAGGGAGACTGACATGCCGAAATACCTGATCGAACGCACCGTGCCCGGCGCCAACACCCTGACCGCCGACGAGCTGCGCGACATCGCCACCAAGTCCAACGCCGTCGTTGCCGGACTGGGCGAGCCCTATGTCTGGGAGCACACCTATGTCGCGGGCGACAAGCTGTTCTGCGTCCACACCGCCCAAAGCCCCGAAGCCATCCGCCGCCATGCCGCCGAAGGGGGCTTTCCGGTCGACAGCATCACCGAGATTTCCACGACCTTCGGGCCGGGCACCGCACGCGCCTCCTGATCCTGCCGGCTTTCGCCAAAATGGGGAGGTGTCTGGCGCAAAATGGGCAGGTCCCTCCGATGCGCCGCGATCGCCGCTGCGCAAGATGACCCTTGGGACCGGCACGCGGAACAGGCCGCGTTGCCCCAGACAGGACGCACGCCATGCCAATCGGACAATATATCCTCTCGCGCTTTGCCAACGGTCTGACCCATGACGCCGCCGCCGCGCTGGCGGTGGCGCATGGCGGCACGCTGGCCGTCATCACCTCGGCCGCCGAAGAAAGCCTGATCACCGGGTTTCTGGCCCATGATCCGCAGTTCTGGTATTTTCATGCGCCCTCCAATTCGGACTTCGGCCCGTGGATCGGCCTGACGCAACTGCCGGGCAGCGCAGAGCCCGCCGGTGGCTGGGTCTGGGACACGGGCGAGGCCTTTGCCTATTCCGACTGGCACGCCACCCAGCCCGACAACTTCGGTGGCACTGAATCCGTCGCCTTCTTCTGGAAATCCGCAGGCACCGTCGGTTGGGGCGATGGCGGGTCAGACCCGAACCCGCTCGACTTTTCCATCGTGCCCGCTGCCGCCATCGAGGTCGCCACGCGGATCAGGACCCTGACCGGCACCGCCGGGCATGATCTGATCTGGGGCGGGGCCATTTCCAACACGATCAACGGCTTGGGCGGCAATGACAGCATCGCGGGCAACGGGGGCGATGACCATATCGCGGGCGGCAAGGGCGTTGACAGCCTGGACGGTGGCGCGGGCAATGACAGTCTGGTGGGCGGCGCCGGGGCGGACCTTCTGACCGGCGGCACCGGGGCTGATGCGTTTCTTTATCTCGTGGCGGGCGACTCCGCCGCCACCCGCAGCGGCAGCGACCGCATCACCGATTTCAAGACCGCCGAGGGCGACAAGATCGACCTGCACCTGATGGATGCCATACCCGGTGGCTTGCATGACGCCTTCCAATGGGTGCACGGCGCCTTCACAGGCCTTGGCCAGCTGCACCTTCGGGTCGTGGGCCCCGACACCTATGTCGAGGCGAACCTGTCCGGCGACGCCACCCCCGACCTCCGCATCATTGTCGAGGGCGTGATCCTGCATCACACGGATTTCATCCTGTAAGACGGCATCACCGATCGGTCCCGGGCTGACCCTGCCGTGGTCCGGCAGGACAGCCGGCACCCTCCCTTGCGCCGCGCAGGGTCGCTACGACGCGCGGCGGGGCGGGCGTCGAACCAGATGCCGCCAGGGTCGGGTCAGGCCGCGCTGAGCAGGATGCAGGTTTCCGAGTTCATCACCCCGTCAATCGCCCGCACATTGCGCAAGACCCGGTCGAACTCGGCCAGACTGGCGGCGTTGATCTGCGCCACCAGATCCCAGGCGCCGTTGGTGGTGTGCAGCGCCACAAGTTCGGGGATGCCGCGCAGCTTGCGGATGATCTGCGCGGTGGAATGCCCGGCCACCTGGATCAGCATCACGGCCTTGACCGAGCCCTCCTCCAGATCCTCGCGCACCCGCACCGTGAAGCCCAGCAGCGCGCCCGAATCCTGCAGCCGGTCGATCCGGTTCTGCACCGTCCCGCGTGAGACGCCCAGCACATCGGCCAGCTTGGCCATCGGCGCCCGCCCATCGCGGCGCAACAGGGCAATCAGGTCGCGGTCCAGCTGGTCATAGGTGTGCATCGCAGGCCTCGGGCGTTGGGGCTTTGGCAATAGGTACAACAGCTCCACGCAAAATGCCAGAAATCTGCACAATTCTTGCAAGACTACGCGATTGGGACTGACCCCGCCTCCCCGTATCCCTTCTGCATCGCCCCAGTGGAAAGCCGCCCCGATGACCGCCCAGCGCCCTGTCAACCTCAACCTCGTGCCCTTCGTCAGCGTTGACCGCATGATGCGCATCGTGCGCGGCATCGGCGTCGAACGCGTCCTCGTCGAACTCGCCGCCTATGTCGAAGAGGACTTCCGCCGCTGGGAGATGTTCGACAAGACCCCGCGCGTCGCCTCGCATTCCACCGATGGTGTGATCGAACTGATGCCGACCTCCGATGGCGTGACCTATGGGTTCAAATATGTGAACGGGCATCCCAAGAACATGAAGGACGGCTTGCAGACCGTGACGGCCTTTGGCGTTCTGGCCAATGCCGACACCGGCTATCCGGTGCTCTTGTCGGAAATGACGATCCTGACCGCGTTGCGCACGGCGGCCACCTCGGTCGTGGCGGCAAAGTATCTGGCGCCGAAGGGGGCCTCCACCATGGCCATCATCGGCAACGGCGCACAGTCCGAGTTTCAGGCGCTGGCCTTCAAGGCTGTCCTTGGCGTGACCCGTCTGCGGCTTTACGACATCGACCCCAAGGCCACTGCCAAATGCGCCGCCAATCTGGCCGGCAAGGGGTTTGAGATTGTGATCTGCCCCTCGGCCCAATCGGCGGTCGAGGGCGCGCAGATCATCACCACCGTCACGGCCGACAAGCAATATTCCACCATCCTGACTGACAACATGGTGGGCC
>NZ_CBBQHX010000011.1:0-137168 GCF_964946895.1 Stagnihabitans sp.
GGGCCTTTGACCCAAGGTCCGGCCTTGCCCGGGACCATAGCACCCGGGGCGAACCTTGCGCCGACCTCACCGCAAAGCGCCTCGGCGCTGGTGGCCTCGGCGCCTGCGCTGGTGCCCCATGCCGCGGCCCCCAACGGCTTGCCCGAGAACGCGGCCATTGTGCCGCCCGCCTTGGACAGCCGGTTTGGCGGCCACAGCCTTGGCGTGCCCCATGCGGGCAGTGCAGCAGCCGCGCCTTCGGGGCCGCAGCCCTCGGCTCCGGCGGGTCTGACGCAAACCTTACCCACAGGCCATCTGCCCCCCGGTCGGGCGCCGAGCCCGCCCTCGACGCCGTTCTACTTCCTTGAGGAATCAACCTCGCTGCCCGCGCAACCCTATGCCGCGCCGAAGCAAGACCATCTCGCCGCGCGCAGCTTCCATCTGCCACAGGACGGCGACCTCCGCGACCTGCTGGCCGATACCCGCCAACCGCGGGAACCCGACACTCAGGCGCCGCAACAGGGCTACTACTTCCTGCTCAAGGACACTTCCTCTGACGGTCGCGGCGTCCCGCAGGTCGGCCGTGGCGCCTATCCGGCCTTTGACGTCAACGCCGTGCGCCGCGATTTCCCGATCCTGCAGGAAAGGGTGAACGGTCGCCCCTTGGTCTGGTTCGACAACGCCGCCACGACGCAAAAGCCGCAGTCGGTGATCGACCGCGTGTCGTACTTTTACGAGCACGAGAATTCCAACATCCACCGCGCCGCCCATGAACTCGCCGCCCGCGCTACGGATGCCTACGAAAAAGCCCGCGAAAAGGTGCGCGCCTTCCTCGGCGCGGCAGCGGTCGAGGAAATCATCTTCGTCCGCGGCACCACCGAGGCGATCAACCTGATTGCCAAGACATGGGGCGTGAAGCACGTGGGTCCGGGGGACGAGATCATCGTCTCGCACCTCGAACACCACGCCAATATCGTGCCGTGGCAACAACTTGCCGCCCAGGTCGGGGCCAGGATCAAGGTCATCCCGGTGGATGACTCCGGTCAGGTCCTGATGGAGGAATACAAGAACCTCCTGTCCGACCGCACCAAGATCGTCTCGGTCACGCAAGTGTCGAACGCCCTGGGAACCGTGGTCCCGGTCAAGGAAATCGTCGAACTCGCCCACCGCGCCGGAGCCTGCGCCCTTGTCGATGGTGCGCAGTCGGTGTCGCACATGCGGGTCAACGTGCAGGACATCGGGGCGGATTTCTTCGTCTTCTCGGGTCACAAGGTCTTCGGACCGACTGGCATTGGTGTGCTTTACGGCAAGCGCGCCCTCTTGGACGACATGCCGCCCTGGCAAGGTGGCGGCAACATGATCGCTGACGTGACCTTCGAACGCACGATCTTTCAGCCCCCGCCGAACAAGTTTGAGGCGGGCACCGGCAACATCGCCGACGCCGTGGGTCTTGGGGCCGCCATCGACTACGTCCAGCACGTCGGCCTGGAGGTGATCGACCGCTTCATCGCCATTGCTCAAAGGCTCAGTCGGGAAAGACGTTAAGACCCTGAACCCGTACCTGATGCCGGGATTGGCCATGCAGAGCACCACGCTCCGCATGGCCAATGCAGCTCATTCTACCAACTGCCTTCGCAAGCCGATCAGCCCCGGTTGCCCGACAAACGCGCCCGAACCTTCACGGGTACAAGGCACATAGGCAACGCCGGATTTTCAAACTTGCACCAAGGTTTGCCACCTGCGGCGTCCGTTCACGCAAGTTGCGACCGTTTGCAGCGAGCAAGCGACAAGCCCTCTTGCAGTCTTTTCAGGAATCTCGTAGGTGCGCTCTTGGGACACCCCTCCCCACCGGGGGGCTTTTAGCTGGAAGGCTACCATGACTGATCTGACTGCACCGGCCACGCGCCCGGCAAATCCGCGCTTCTCCTCTGGCCCCTGCGCCAAGGTTCCCGGCTTCTCCCTTGACATGTTGGCTGATGCACCGCTGGGTCGGTCGCACCGTGCCGCCGTTGGCAAGGCCAAGCTGAAAGAGGCGATCGACCTCACCCGCGAAATTCTTGGCGTTCCCGCCGACTACCGCATTGGCATCGTGCCCGCATCGGATACCGGTGCGGTCGAAATGGCCATGTGGTCCATGCTGGGCGCCCGTCCGGTTGAAATGCTGGCCTGGGAGTCGTTCGGCGAAGGCTGGGTGACGGATGTGGTCAAGCAGCTGAAGCTGAATGCAAAGGTCAAGATCGCGCCCTATGGCCAGATCGTCGACTTCGCCACCGTCGATTTCGATTCCGACGTGGTCTTCACCTGGAACGGCACCACCTCTGGCTGCCGCCTGCCGAACGGCGACGGCATTCCGGCCACCCGCCAAGGCCTGACCATCTGCGACGCCACCTCGGCGGCCTTTGCCATGGACCTGCCGTGGGACAAGCTGGATGTCACCACCTTCTCTTGGCAAAAAGTGCTGGGCGGCGAAGGTGCGCATGGCATGCTGATCCTGTCGCCCCGCGCCGTCGAACGGCTGGAAAGCTACACCCCTGCCTGGCCACTGCCGAAGATTTTCCGCCTGACCTCCAAGGGCAAGCTGATCGAGGGGATTTTCGTCGGCGAAACCATCAATACCCCCTCGATGTTGGCTGTGGAAGACTACCTCGTCTCGCTGAAATGGGCCAAGTCGGTCGGCGGCCTCAAGGGCCTTGTGGCTCGCGCCCAAGCCAACGCCAAAACCATCTGGGATTTCTGCGCCGCCAACCCGTGGATCGCAAATCTGGCCGAAACGCCGGCGATTGCCTCCACCACCTCGGTCTGCCTGAAATTCACCGACCCGCGCATCAAGGACGGCGAGGCTTTCGCCAAAGCTGTGGCCAAGCGGATTGAAAAGGCCGGGGCGGGCCTTGATATGGGCGCCTACCGCGACGCCCCTCCGGGCCTGCGCGTCTGGTGTGGCTCCACTGTGGAAACAGCTGACGTTCAGGCGCTTCTGCCTTGGATCGCCTACGCTTTCGCAGCCGAAATCGCCGCACAATAATTTCCAAGGCGGTGCGTGAAATCACGCACCCTACCCCTCATCCGTAGGGTGCGTGATTTCACGCACCGTTTGAAAAGGATCAAGACATGGCCCCCCGCGTTCTCGTTTCCGACGAACTCTCTGAAACCGCCGTCCAGATCTTCCGCGACCGTGGCGTCGAGGTCGATTACATGCCGAAACTCGGCAAAGACAAGGACAAGCTGGCCGAGATCATCGGCCAGTACGATGGCCTCGCAATCCGCTCGGCCACCAAGGTGACCGAAAAGCTTCTGGCCAATGCCACCAACCTCAAGGTCGTGGGCCGCGCCGGCATCGGTGTCGACAACGTGGACATCCCCGCCGCCTCCAAGAAGGGCGTCATCGTGATGAACACGCCCTTCGGCAACTCGATCACCACGGCGGAACATGCCATCGCCATGATGTTCGCTGTCGCCCGCCAGATCCCGGAAGCCAACGCCTCCACCCAGGCCGGCAAGTGGGAAAAATCCCGCTTCATGGGTGTGGAATTGTTCAACAAGACCCTGGGCGTGATCGGCGCGGGCAATATCGGCGGCATCGTCTGCGACCGCGCCGTCGGTTTGAAGATGAAGGTCATCGCCTACGACCCCTTCCTGTCCGACGAACGGGCCAAGACGCTCGGCGTGACCAAGGTGGAACTGGATGATCTGCTGGCCAAGGCCGATTTCATCACCCTGCATGTGCCCTTGACCGACAAGACCAAGAACATCCTGTCGCGTGAGGCGCTGGCCAAGACCAAGAAGGGCGTGCGCATCATCAACTGCGCCCGGGGTGGCCTGATCGACGAACCGGCGCTGGTCGATGCGCTGAACTCCGGCCACGTTGCCGGCGCCGCCCTGGACGTGTTCGAAGTCGAGCCTGCCACCGAAAACCCGCTCTTCGGCATGGCCAACGTCGTCTGCACCCCGCACCTTGGTGCTGCCACCACCGAAGCGCAGGAAAATGTCGCCCTGCAGGTGGCCGAGCAGATGTCGGACTACCTCTTGACCGGTGCAGTGCAGAACGCGCTCAACATGCCCAACGTCACGGCGGAAGAAGCCGCCGTCATGGGCCCGTGGATCAAGCTCGCCAGCCACCTTGGCGGCTTCATCGGCCAGATGACCGAAGAGCCGATCCGCGCCATCAACATCCTGTATGACGGCAAAGTCTCCGCGATGAACCTTGCCGCACTGAATCAGGCTGTCATCGCCGGTGTGATGAAAACTGCCAACCCCGACGTCAACCTGGTCTCCGCCCCCATCGTCGCCAAGGAGCGCGGCATCCAGATCTCGACCACGCGGCAAGACAAGTCAGGGACCTTTGACGCCTATATCAAGGTCACCATGGTCACCGACAAGCGCGAACGCTCGGTTGCGGGCACCTGCTTCAGCGATGGCAAACCACGTTTCATCCAGATCAAGGGCATCAACATCGACGCCGAAATCGGCCAGCACATGCTGTATACGACGAACGAGGACGTTCCGGGCATCATCGGCCTTCTGGGCATGACCATGGGCAAGAACAACGTGAACATCGCGAACTTTACCCTTGGCCGTTCCGGCGTCGGGCAGGATGCCATCGCGATCCTGTATCTTGACCAACCGATCGACCCCAAAGTCGTCAACACGCTGGAATCCACCGGCATGTTCAGCCAGGTCAAGGCGCTGGAATTCGTGGGGGCCTGAGGCGCGCGGTCCAAAGGTCTCGCCTGAATATTCCGGGGGCGCGCGAACTGCGCCCCCGGCTTTCCCCTTAAAGGCGGCGGCATGCACATTTACGCCATCGGCGACATTCACGGCCATCTTGATCTGCTGAAAGGCGCCCATCACCGCATCCAAGCGGATATGGCGCTGCATGGACATGGCAAGATCGTCCACCTTGGCGATCTGGTCGACCGTGGCCCTGACAGCCGCGGCGTTGTCGACTTCCTGATGAAGGGGGTAGAGGCCGGACGTGACTGGGTCGTCTTGAAGGGCAACCATGACAGGCTCTTCACCGGCTTTCTCACTGATCCGGACTGGAAAGACCCCGGTCTGCGCATTGAACATTCGTGGCTGCATCCCAAACTTGGCGGCGCGGCCACCCTTGCGTCATATGGCGTGCGCAGTCCGGCGGATCGCCCGGTTGCCCCGGTGCATGCTGACGCACTTGCCGCCGTACCACAGGCGCATCGCGCGTTCCTGGAAAACCGACCGACCCGCTTTGCCTTTGAATCGGCCATCTTCGTCCACGCTGGGATCCGTCCGGGCATCGCCCTAGAGGATCAGCAGGAAGACGACCTCGTCTGGATCCGCAAGGACTTTCTGGAGGATCGCCGCGATCACGGTGCCCTCGTGGTCCACGGCCACACAGCCATCGACAAGGCCACCCACTATGGCAACCGCCTGAACCTGGATAGCAGTGCAGCTTATGGTGGCCCGCTGTCGGCGGCCGTGATCCAAGGTCGGCAGGCCTTCCTGCTGACGGATGCGGGCCGGGTGCCCCTGCTTGCAGCCTAGCGCATCATGCTGCGGTATGACGCGACAGAGGCCAGGGTTGCGCCGCCGGCCACTGCCGCCACCAGCCAGAAGAAGCCGTGCGGCCCCAGTGCATCCATGAAGCGGGCGTAGACCAAGGGCGACACGATTGCCCCCACCAAACCAACCGCCAGAATGACGGGCGACACCCGTGGGTCATCGCCCATCTTGCGCGTCGCGGTCACATACTCGCCTTGAAAGAACAGGCCGGCCGCGACACCCATCGGAGGATAGAAGAACGCCGGGCTGATCAGCGCTGCCCCCAAGGCACAGACGGCTGCCCAAGCCACGGCAAAGACGAATATGCTGAAGTCGGGAAAGCGATGCGCGATGAGGATCAGCGCGATGCGCCCCGCAAGGGCAGCCACGAAGAATAACGACAGCAGCACAGCCGCCGCCGTTTCGCTGACGCCTGACCGGATCAACGCCGTGGGGCCAAGACCCGACAGGCTGGCCTCGATGCCGATGGCCAGCAGCGCCAGGCCAAGGATCGGCAGATGCAGCTTGAAGCCGCGCCCCTGCGCCTCGGGAACCAGCCCGGTCAATTCCACTTTGCCCGACAGGACCCAGGTCAGCGCCGAAACCGCCGCCATCGACCAGAACACGGGCCGCAGATCGCTGCCAAGCAGCGTAAACCCATAGGGCGCCAAAATCGCGCCGAAGGAATACAGCGCGTTCAGCATCCCGACCTTTGCTGCGCCTGTGCCCCCGAAGGCCGACAGAACACGCGGGTTGAACAGGGCCGCCACCGCACCGTACCCCACCCCAAAGATCAGCGCCCCCGCCAAGGCCACCGGCCACAGCGGGGCAAGGGCCAGAATGACAGACCCTAGCACCAGCAAGGCCAAAGGCAGACGCGGGGTGACCTGCGCGCCCTTGAAGTACATCAGCATGACACCGGACAGACAGCCTACCCAAAGCGTCGAGATCAGCAAACCCGATGTGGCCGTGGTGATCTGAAACGCCTGCTCAAACACCGGAAGGGCAGGTCCAAAGATCGCTGTGCCGGCCCCGACGATAAACAAGGACGACAGGCCCGACAGCAAAAGGGCGTTGTTGGCCGCGGATGACATACGAAATTCCCGGAAAATGTTGCCCTGCAGGCCTATCGGCGGGGCCAGGCAAGGTCAACCGGCACTCAGCGCAATCGTACTCGGGTGTGGGCCGAACGTCCCTCGGCATCAATGACAGACAGGGTGACAAAGCCGCGGCCAAGGGCGGGCAGCAGGATCGAAGGTTCTTCCTCGTCGCTCATCACCGGGGTGCCATCGGCCAGCCAGGTGAACGGTGCCGTCCCCCCCGTGACGCGGACCATCAACCCCTCGGGCAGCAATTCCACCTCTGCCCCATCTGGCGGGAAGGTCACCTGCGGCGACGCGGCATCCGGGGCAAAGGCCGCCTCACGACTGCGGAAATGGCGCAAGGGCTGCGGCAACTGCGCGTTGGACAACATCAGCGCGTCGGGCGGCGGTGGGGGCTGCGGGTCCAGCGCAGGCTTCAGCCTGGCGAAGGCCTGAAACAAGACCGGCGCTGCCAGATCGGCGCCAAAGGCCCCCGGCACCGGGGTTCCGTCGGCCCGCCCCATCCAAACGCCGATCACATCCTTGCCGTCAAAGCCAATCGCCCAGGCATCACGGTGGCCGTAAGAGGTGCCCGTCTTGTAGGCCAGTCGGTTGCTGGGTGCGCCGGGCGGCGGCGCCAGCCCGGCCAGAATATCCCCCACCTCCCAAGCCGAAACCTTGGTCATCACCCGCTGGCCCTCGGGGTTGTCGGCACCCAGAGTGTGCGTCAATGGCCGGGCCACGCCGCCCCGCGCGATGGCGCAGTACAACTGCACCATGTCCTCCAGCGTCACCCCAATTCCGCCCAAGGCCACCGCAAGACCGGGTTGACCGGTCGGCAGGGCGGATTTCATGCCAGCACGGTCCATGCCCTGCAGCAGTTTCGGTGGCCCCAAGGCATCGGTCAGCGCCACGGCCGGGATGTTCAGCGACAACTGCAGCGCCTCGCGTACGCGGATGGTGCCGCGGAATTGGCGGTCGAAGTTCTGTGGGCGATAACCGTTGAAATCGGTCAGCTTGTCGTCAATCGTCGATTCCGGGTGGATCAACCCCTCATCAAAAGCCAGCCCATAGATCAACGGCTTCAGCGTCGAGCCCGGCGAACGCAGCGCCGTCGTCATATCCACGAAACCCTGCCGCTGGTCCCCGGTATAGGCTGCCGAGCCGACCGAGGCGAGGATTTCACCCGTCGCATGGTCCGCCACCACCATCGCCACCTGAATCCGGTCACCCCGGCTGACAACCGTGTCCACGGCAAGCTTTTCCAGCGCCGCCTGCAATCCCTTGTCGATCGTGGTCACATGCCGGGTTTGATCCGGCACCTCGGCAATCACGCGGTCTGACAAATGTGGCGCCAGCGCCGGGAACGGTCGACGCGCTGTCGGCACCGGCTCGGTTTCCGCCGAACGCGCCTGGTCGGCATCAATGAGGCCGTCCGACAAGGCACGTTCCAGTACCCTGTCACGGGCCGCCTTCACTTCGCCGCTGCGATCGGGCCTTCGGGTTTCCGGGCTTTGCGGGATGGCCACCAGAAGGGCCGCCTCCGCCGGGGTCAGGCGGTGCGGCTCCTTGCCGAAATAGGCAATCGTCGCAGCCCGCATCCCCTCGACGTTGCCGCCATAGGGCGCAAGCAGCAAATAAAGCGACAGGATCTGATCCTTGGTCAGATGACGCTCCAGCGCGAGGGCAAGGCGGATCTGCCGCAGCTTGCCGGCGATGCGCCCCGTGCCGGAATCTTCCAGAAGCCTGGCGACCTGCATCGTCAGGGTCGAACCACCCGACACGATATGGCCATTCCAGACGGCCTGCCCCAAGGCACGCAGCAAGGCCTGCGGATCAACCCCACCATGTTGGTAGAACCGCTTGTCCTCGTAATCCAAAAGCAGGCTGATGAAGAACGGATCCACTGCGGCCACTTCCGTCGCCATCCGCCAACGCCCGCCGTCTACCGTATAGGCGCGCAACAGATCGCCGTTGCGGTCCAGAACCTCCTCGCTGGTGTTCAGCACCAAAGGGGGAAGCACCGTGGCATCGATCCACCGATCCACTCCGTCGCGCGCAAAGGCGGCGAGCCACAGACCCGCCGCCGCCGCCATGAACCATCTTGCCCGCATCACTTCGAGATGGTGACCGTTCCTGCGTCCGTATGGGCGTTCAGGTCGGGCCGGTACATATCCTCAACCGAAGCGGCCGGCTGGTGGTACTTTCCAGGGGAAACCGCACGCACGATATAGGCGACGCGGAAGCTGGAGTTGTCAGTCCGGTCAATCGCCGTCAGGAAACGGTCTTGCCGGAACTCGGAATGCGCCACTTCGGTCGCCAGATCAAGGAAGTCGAGCTTGCTGACCGAACCGCCGGTGATCAGGTTCGGGTTGTCGATCTCGAACCCGGCCGCAAGCGGATCATTCACCATCAGACGCGCTTCACCCTTGCCAAAGGGCGTCACTTCCAGCACGGCCACGAACCGATCCCCAACCTTGGCACCATCAAGCGTCGCCGGTTGGCCATCCATCGTGTAATAGCTGCGGGTGATTGAATAGCCATTGCCGCCCGCCGCCACCGGATCAGTCGGCACACCGAAGGTGGTGACGGTCAGCGTGGTCTTGTCACCATCGTTCTTCACGACGACCGGATCTTTGTAGCTGGCATCCAGCACCTTGACCATCGCACCTTTGGCAGGCTCTCCGTTCAGGGAAATTCCGGCGCCGCTGGGGGTCCCGATCAGGGCATTGGCGGCTAGCAGGGTCCAGGTTGCCTCTTGCGTCGACAAGGTGCCTTGGGTTGCGATGCGCGTCGTCAGCGCCTCGCGATCCACGGACTTGGAGCCCGCTTCGACCGCGAGGGTCAAAACGGCCGCCGCATCGCGATAAGGCGTGCCATAATCGGCGCGCATGATCTGGTCTTCCTTGGTCGGTAGCCCATCCAAGGCTTTGACCGCTTTGGCAAACATGGCATCCGCCCGCGGCTGATCGCCATAGCTGGCTAAAGCCGCGCCCAATTGCGCCATCGCCGTCGGGGTGGCAAACGCATCACCCTTCACGTCGGCGTAATAGCGCAAGTCCCCCACCGCTGCCGCCCCTTCGCGGGCCAGAACCATCAGCGCATAGGCCAAAGGCTCTCCTCCCTTGTCGAAGTCGGCATAGTAGTTGACCTGATTGCGCAGGTTGTCGAGGGCAGAGCGGAAGGCTTGATCCGGCACCGCATAACCCTGCGCCTTGGCACGGGACAGGAAGTCGGTGACATAGGCATCCAGCCACATATCACCCTGACCCGGTTCCCACAGGCCGAACGATCCAGAAGCGCTTTGGTTGGTCAGGACCGCAGAAATCGCCTCCTCCACACGCCCCTTGATGTCAGTGGCACCCGGCAGATCCATCGCCTGCGCGACCTGATCAAAGTACAGCAAAGGCATCGCCTTTGACGTAATCTGTTCCGTGCAGCCATAGGGATAGGCGTCCAGCGCGGCCAGCACGCCCGGGGCATTCAGCCGGGCAATCGGGCCGATCGCCATGACGGCCTTGCCCGAACCCGGCAGCAAACCGTCGAAGACATTTTCGTCAAATGTGAAGGACTTACCCTTGGCGAGGTCCAGCCGCGTGACCCGCGAAATCACCGGATCGTCTATTTGAACCGGAATTTTCAGGTCTTTCGTCAAGACCTTGCCATCCGGTGTGGTCAGGCTGACCTCGATGGTTTGTACACCAACCGCATCAGCCTTGATCGGGATTTCCACCACCGCCTTGCCAAGGTCGGCCAAGTCAACCCCGTCCGGCACCTTGCCGATCGTCAAGCCCGTCGAGGTCACAGCCAAGGCCATATGACCAGAGGGCCCCTTGGCATGCACAATCTCCAGCAGCAGGCGGCTTTCGTCGCCGGGTTGCAAGAAGCGGGCAACGCTGGCGGTCACCACGACAGGGTCGCGGACCAGAACGTCGGCGTTCGCCTCACCGACGCCGCGCTTGCTCCATGCCACCGCCATGACTTTCACGGTGCCGTTGAAGGCAGGCAGATCAAAGCTGACGCGGGCATACCCATCTGCCCCCACCTCCACCGGCCCGGCGAAGTTGGCCACCAGTTGCTCTGTCGGAGGCGGCGCCTGCAGCCGCGCATTGGCCCCCGCATCACCACCCGAGCGCACGGTGCCCTCGGCCCCGTTCAACCCATCGATCAACCGTCCATAAAGATCGCGGATGCCCACGCCCAACTTGCGCTGGCCGAAGTAGTGATCCTGCGGATCAGGCGGCAGATAACTGGTCAGGTTGAGGATGCCGACATCAACGGCCGCCACCGTCACATAGGCCTTATCGCCGGGCTGCACGCCGTCCACCTTCACTGCGATGTCAAGCGGACCACGGGGCGCGGCCTCAGCGGCCGTTTCAATCGTCGTCGTCAGGGCGCGGGTGCCCGGGTCAATCTTGGCATAGGCCAGACCCAAGGCGCGCGCCGGGTTCCGGCCCGCCGCCACATCCATCGGGCGCAACACGGCCGCTGTCACGTAAGCGCCGGTCCCCCAGTCATCTGTCACGGGAACCGGGATCAGGTTTTCCCCCTCTTTGACCGCAACCTCTTGATGCGAGACGACCTCGTTGGACAGAACCGTCACCAAAGCCGTCCCAGCCGCCCGTGGCACGATCCGCAGCATGGCCGTATCGCCGACCTTGTAGGACGGCTTGTCCAGCGACAATTGCAGCGTATCGGGCGTCGAGGAAACATCTGGCGGCGCATACCAACCGGCATAGAACTGCACCGAGGACGTGGCCTTCTGCCCGTCACTGCGCGTGACAGACAGCTCATATTCACCCCATGTCACCGGAGCCGCAATCTCGGCCGGAGCGGCAGCCGTCAGATCGGCGTCTCCCTCACTCACCCGGGCGCGCGAGGTCACGGCTTCCCAGTTCCAGCTGCCACTTTGCTGATACCACTGGTAGTTCGTATCGATCCGGGTCAGCTCCCAATGCACTTTCATCGCGGTGGCTTTGCTGTCGTCCCCGACACCAACCAGATCGAACCGCGCCTGCGAATTCTCGGTCACGACATCGGTGAACAGGGGCTTGATGCCAATCATCGCAGCGGAAGGCGTCAAAGCCTTGGTGACTTTCCGCTCGACCGGGCGACCGGACCCTTCGGCAACGCGGGCGACAATCTTGACCTGCAAGGGGATCAGCGGGTCATCGACCTGCGGCAAGGCGGCGTCAATCTCGGCATGGCCTTTGTCATCGGTGCGAATATCCGAGAAAGACGCCAGCTGCGCATCAAAGGCTGCGTCGAATTTGCCGAACTTGTAGCCCGGCCAAGCTTCCAGCCCATCAGCGGCGCTGACGATCACATCGCCTTCCACCGCCAGATCAGCCCCCGGCGCCCCGAACAGATACTTGGCATCGAGCGCCACCTTCGGAACGTCACCCAGATGGATCGGTTGATCCCCGGCATCCAGCTTGAAGTCGATCCGCTCGGGCAGGAAGTCTTCGACGAGGAAGGTCTTGGAAGACAGCGCGGGCGCATCGAGATCCGAGTAAACCGCCATGGTCCACTGGCCGCGCGGTGCATTGCCAGAGATCGGGAAATCGAACACATGACCACCCGCCCCGGCATCATCCGCCATCGCCCGCACATATTCGACCCCATCGGGGCGCGACAGGATGGCTGTCAGCGGCAGGCCGGTGATCGCCTCTTGCTTGGCGTCGCGGGCCAGCGCCGTTGCGTGAACGGTTTCACCAGCCCGGTAAGCACCGCGGTCGGTCGACAGGAACACATCAACCGGAGGCGCCGCCTCATGCCCTTCAACGCCGCGATCCGACAGGTCAAACTCCGGGTCGGTCAGCGACAGGAAGGCTGTGTCCACCTCGCCATCACGCACCACGATCATCGCGGGCGCGGCACTGTCAGTGCCGCGAATCAGGCCCGGTTCGAACAGCACATGTCCATCTGCATCGGTCTTGGCGGTTGCCAGAACCTCGTTTGCGACGGACAGCAATTGCACGTCCACCCCGGCCTTTGCCGTCGCATCTCCCAAAGAGCGGACGAAGACGTTCAATCCGTCGACCCCGCTCATCGTGGTCAAGCCAAGGTCGGACACGACGAACCACTGCCACGTTGCCGGAACCGTCGACACATCGACGCCCGGAACCGAGGCCCGCAGCGCATAGATCCCGGAGGGCTGACCCTTGATCGCCTCGTCCAAGGGCAGGCGGGTGGTGACGTCCTTGTTCACATCCTGCCCAACCGTGGCCGTCCCGGTCCACAGCTTGGTCGCCATTTGATTTTCGAAATCATATTCGTTGTAATCATACATCGGCGCGTCGAAATAGCCGTTTTGCATGATGCGCAACAGGTTGCGGTCCGTGACTTTCCAAACCTCCAGATCCAGCTTGGTCGTGTTTACCGTCACCACCGGGATCGAAGCATTTCCAGTCTTGGGCAGCACATAGCCACGGCCGGTAAACCGCACGCCAGGATTGCGGTCGCGGATATAGGCGGTGATCGGAACGTTTTTCAGCAGCTTCTCGCCCGTCAGTGAAGGCAAGCCCTCACGAAAGGTCAGGGTATACCGGGTGCCAAAGGAAATCCCCTCGACACACAATTGCCGGGAACTGGCCATCGATACGGAAAGCCCCGTGTCGGGCAACTGCACAAAACTGGAATAGTCTACGCCAGAGGCCACCAGATCATCCGAGAAATTCACGCAAACCCGCGGGCGGGCGCTGTCGGTCTGCACCTCGTTGTCGGTGATGCGGAATCCGTATTTCGCAGCTGCATCGTCCAGAAGCGCCGCCGTATCGTCGCGTGGCTGCAATTGTTGCGCCAGACGATAGGCCTGCACAGTGTCGCGACCGCGGTCGAGCTTTTCCAGCGCTTGGCCCATCTGCACCAGGATCGAGTGCTGCAACGCCACATTGTCGGCCCGAAGATAGGCGTTGATCGTCGACCGGAAGGCATCATCGCGCCAGGTGGCCGCGTTGTTCTGGTCATTCTCCGCCGCCAATAGCAGAAGCCGCGCGTATTCCAGCCAGTTTTCCGGCGTATCCGAAACATTCAGGGCCGCCCCGACGAAGGCGAAGGCCCCCGCATAGTCAGCATTGGATTCCGCATCCTTGGCGGAAGACAGAAGATCGTCCGCAGAAACAGCATCGGTGACGTGGCGGTTGGCCATGTCCGCCGCGATGGTCGTCGCAGGCGTAATGTCCCAATCGGGCAGGAAGGTCAGTTCAGGCCGCCGTTTCTGCGCCAGCGCTTCTGCCCCTTTGTCAGCCTTGATCACGGCCCCGGAATAGGCGCCATCAAAAGACTTCGGCGACCCTGCCGTGCTTTTCAGAAAACAGGCGTTCTTGTTGGTGTTGAAGGTGATCGCTTCGCATTTCTTGTTGGTCAGGCAGGCGGTTTCGCAGGCATTCAGCGTCGTATCCAGAATCGAGGACAAATCACCGCCCGGCAGATCCGTGTTTTCGGAAAGGACAAATCGCTTCGGCGGGATCAGATCATCAGCCTGCGCCGATGTCCCGAACAGGAACAGACCCAGAATCACCACGGCCACGGACCGCAACGCAAATCCACGCATCGAAAATTCCTCCGCCCAACGATGGCATAGTCATGCCACGACCGGCCCCGGTTCGGCAAGGAATTAACCCTACATCGTTAAGGGAGCGTTCACACCGATGCGGCAAGTTCACCTCAATCGCGGCAGTGATTCAGGGTTCGGAACGGGCGCAGGCAGGAATGGATATTGTGGAACGTCTGGCGAAGGAACGGCGTGCAAGACTGGCTGCCGAACGGCTTTTGGAACAAAAGAGCCGAGAGTTGTTTGCCGCCAACGAAAAGCTGGGCATGCATGCCCGCTCGCTGTCCGATCAGATCGTGGAACAGCGCGTCGTCACCCGAAATGCGGTGTCCGAGGCCCAGATGCTCAAGGGCCAGCAGTCCCGCTTCATCGAGGATCTGGACCGCGCCCATACCCATGCCGTGATGGCCGAACGGCGGCTGTGGGATTCGATCAACACCATCAATGATGGCTTTGCCGTCTATGATTCCGACTTGAAACTGGTCGCCGCCAACAGCGCCTTCCTGCGCCCGCTGGAGGGTTTGGCGATTGCCCCCGGGATTGCCTATGCCGACATGCTGCGCCTTTTGGCTGCGGGCGGGCGGACAGAACTTTCAGGCGCCTCCGTCGATGACTTCGTGGGCGCGATGGTGGCGCGGCTCGACTCGGACCCGATCGAACCGGTCACGCTGCAAATGACCAACGGGCTCTGGATCAAGCTTGTGAACCGCAGGGCCCGCGACGGCGATCTTGTCTCGCTGGCTGTCAACATCACCGAACAAATGCGCATCTGGGCCGCGATTGAGGCGATTCCGGATGGCTTCGTTCTTTTCGATCGGGAGGACCGGCTTTTGACCTGCAACCAACGGTATCGTGACATTTATTCCGTGTCGGCCCCCGCCATGAAACCGGGCGCGACGTTCGAGGACATCCTGCGCTTCGGGCTGGAGCGCGGCCAACACTCCGACGCCATCGGGCGCGAGGAGGATTGGCTGGCCGACCGCATGGCCCAGCATCGTCAGGCCGATGGGGTCAGCGAACAGCAACTGTCCGATGGCCGCTGGATCCGCACGCAAGACCACGCCACGCCAGACGGCGGGCGGGTCGGCCTGCGGATCGACATCACGGCGCAAAAGGAATCCGAAGCGGCCCTCCTCGCCGCAACCCAGGCCGCAGAGGCTGCCAATCGGGCAAAGTCCGCTTTCCTCGCCAACATGTCGCACGAAATCCGCACCCCGATGAATGGCGTCGTGGGGATGGCAGAGCTTTTGTGCGACACCTCGCTTTCGCCGGAACAGCGGCTGTTTGCCGAAACCATAAAATCCTCGGGCGAGGCGCTTCTGGTCATTATCAACGACATTCTGGATTACTCGAAGATTGAGGCGGAACGCCTGACGCTGTACCCGGAACCTTTTGATCTGGAACGCACAATCCACGAAGTCGCCATGTTGCTGCAACCCAAGGCGCGGGCCAAGGGCATCGACCTGATGATCGACTTCGACATGTTCCTGCCCACGCGCTTCGTGGGCGATCCGGGGCGTTTGCGGCAGGTGCTGACCAATCTGGTGGGCAACGCGGTCAAATTTACCGAAAAGGGCCACGTGCTGATCCGCGTCGTCGGCCTTGAAACCGACCCGGGCGAACAACAACTGCACGTCACGGTCGAGGACACCGGCATCGGCATCGCGCCCGAACACCTCGACCACATCTTTGGCGAGTTCAATCAGGTCGAAAGCGAATCGAACCGCAAGTTTGAGGGCACAGGTCTTGGCCTTGCCATCACGCAGCGGCTGATCGAACGGATGGAGGGGGCGGTCTGGGTTGACAGCGAACCGGGCAAAGGCTCCTGTTTTGGCTTCCGCGTTACCTTGCCTGTGGCAGAAGATGCCGTTGGGCCGGACCTGCCCATTGCCCTCAGCCGTGTGCTTGTGGTCGATGACCTGTTCATCAACCGCACCATTCTGGAACGCCAGCTGCAACCCTCCGGGGTTGAGGTGACGCTTTGCCGCTCGGGCGCCGAAGCGCTGGAGGTTCTGGGGCGCGACACCACCTTCGATGCAATCCTGACAGACCATTCCATGCCAGAGATGGATGGGCTGACCCTGGCATCGCGCATCCGGGCTTTGGGGCTGGCCATGCCCATCGTCTTGCTGTCCTCCAACCCCGCCCAGGCGCGAGAGGGCGAGGGGGCGGACTTTCTGGCGGCGATCATCCAGAAGCCCATCCTTCGCTCTGATCTATACCGCCGGCTGAAGGAAATCGGCGGCGTTCCCGAGGCGGAGGGTGTGATTGAACCGCCACCTCCCGCGACGCTGCGCACGATGCGCATCCTGACGGCCGAGGACAACCGCACCAATCAACTGGTCTTCCAGAAAATGGTGAAGGACGTCGACATCGAACTGGTCTTCGCCAACAACGGGCGCGAAGCCGTGCAGTTGTTTCAGACCTACCACCCCGACCTGATCTTCATGGATATCTCGATGCCGGAAATGGACGGTCGCGAGGCCGCCCGTGCTATCCGCGCGTTAGAGGGCGGCACGTCTCATCTGCCCATCGTTGCCCTGACCGCCCATGCCATGGACGGCGATGCTGACAGCATTCTGGCCGCCGGGATTGACCGCTATATGACCAAACCACTGCGCAAGGCCGCGATCTTTGCCGTCATGGCCGAATTCTGCCCGCCGGAAGCCCGCCCGATCACGATCGAAGAGGTTGAGGTGAGGACCGGCACTTAGGCGTCTTGCAGCACGGCCAGAAAGGCGGGGCCAAAGCGCTCCACCTTCTGGACACCCATGACCTCGGTCATCTCTGCCAGGCTGGAAGGGCGACGTTCGGCTATCTGACGCAGCATCGAATGCGTGCAGGACAGGTACTTTCCAGTGCCGTCCTCGCCCCGCGCCAGTGCCAGCTGCGCCTCGGCCAACCGGTCGAAGATCGGCCCGGCATCGCGGCCTGTCAGTTTGCGGCGGGCGGGATGGACGTTGGCGGGCGCATGGCCAAGGATCACCTCCAGAAACGCCTTTCCGTAGCTTTCCAACTTCCGGGCACCGATGCCGTTGATCCCGATCATCTCTTCCAGCGTCATCGGGCGTTTCTCGGCCATCTCGATCAACGTCTTGTCCGGGAAGACCACATAAGCCGGAACCCCTTGCGCCTCAGCCAGATTGCGCCGCTTCGCCTTCAGCGCGGTCAGCAGCGCGACGTCCTCTTCATCAACCTGCACCCGGGCAATATTTCGTTCGGATTTATCCGCCTTTTCAATGGTATCGGCGCGCAGGGTGACGCTTTCCTCGCCCTTGAGGATCGGCACCGCCGCATCCGTCATCCGCAAGGCCCCAAATCGTTCGGGATCGGGGCGCACCAGATCACGCCCCATCATCTGCCGAAACACCGCCGCCCAAGCCGATTTCGACAGATCCCGGCCGACGGCGAAGGTCGGCAACTTGTCATGCCCGCGCTCCACCACCTTCGGGGTCGCGGTGCCGGTCAGGATATCAATCAGATGACCCGCGCCGAAATATTCGCCCGTCCGCAGCACCGCCGACAGGGCCTTGCGCACAGCCTCGGTCGCATCGAACAACTTGGCGGGACGCTGGCACAGATCGCAATTGCCACAAGGCTCTGAATTTTCGCCGAAATAGCCCAGCAAGACCTGACGCCTGCACAGCATCGCCTCTGCCAGACCCAGCAGCGCGTTCAGCCGCCCGTGATCTGCCGCCTTGCGTTCGGCCGGTGCCGCCCCTTCGTCAATCTGTTGCCGCCGCAAACGGATGTCATCGGGCCCATAAAGCGTTAGGGTATCGGCCGGGGCGCCATCGCGCCCGGCACGGCCGATTTCCTGATAATAGCCTTCAATCGACTTGGGCAGGTCGGCATGGGCCACCCAGCGGATGTCCGGTTTGTCGATCCCCATGCCAAAAGCCACCGTCGCCACGACGATCAGCCCATCCTCTTGCTGAAAGCGCAGTTCAGCCTGCCGCCGCTCCTCGGCTTCCATACCGGCGTGGTAGTGCAGTACGGAATGGCCTGCCTCGCGCAGCGCCTGGGCCAGAACCTCGGTCTTGGCCCGGCTGGAGCAATAGATGATCCCAGACTGCCCCTTGCGGGCCGCCGCATAGCGCAGGATCTGCTCGCGAGGGGAATCCTTCACCGCAAAGGCCAGCCGGATGTTTGGCCGATCAAAGCCACGCAGGAACGTAACCGGGGGCACACCGTCAAACAGCCGGGTCACGATCTCGGACCGGGTTTCGGCATCGGCCGTTGCGGTAAACGCCGCCAGCGGCACACCCAAAGACTGCCGCAGGGCCCCGATCCGCAGGTAATCTGGGCGGAAATCATGGCCCCACTGGCTGACGCAATGCGCCTCGTCCACAGCGATCAAGGACACCCCGATGCGCCGCAGCATCGGCACCGTCGCCACCGCGGCCAACCGCTCGGGTGCCAGATAAAGAAGCTTCAGCCGGCCATCATCCAACGCCTGAAAGACGGCCTCGGTTTCCTCTTCGGTGTTGCCAGAGGTCAGCGCCCCCGCCTCCACCCCGGCCGCCTTCAGCGCCCGCACCTGATCCCGCATCAAGGCGATCAGCGGAGAGATCACGACCGTCACCCCGTCACGGCACAGAGCTGGCAGTTGAAAACACAAGGATTTCCCGCCACCCGTCGGCATGATCGCAAGGGTGTTCTGCCCGGCGATCACCGCCTGGACAATCTCCTCTTGCCCCGGACGGAATCCTGCGAACCCCCACACCTGGTGAAGCAAAACGTCCGGAGAGCTCATGGGATCAATGCTGTACACATCGGCAATTTGCCGCCTTGGGGGTAAACGAAGGGTTAAAACGCGTACATGTTGTTGTGGATCACCACTTCCAGCGCATAGACCGCGAACAGCACGATCAGCGGCGCAAAGTCGATGCCGCTTGTGGCGGGGATCAGCTTGCGGATCCGCGAGTAGATCGGCTCCAGCGTGCGGTTCAGCGCGTACCATATCTGCGCCACCAAGGGTTGCCGCAGGTTCAGGACCTGAAAGTTGATCAACCACGACATGATGACTTGAACCAGCACGATCCAGCGTACAATCTGGACAGCGAACAGCAGGATTTGCAGAAGCGAGGTCATGGGCCAGCCTTTCGATTGCGCACATCTGGTAGCGCGCATGGCACCCAAGCGCAATCTGTTCTGCGGCGCTTGCTTAATTCCGCAGCGTCAGGCTTGATCTGGAAAAACGGGGGCGGTCATGGCAGGCAGGCGGATCTGGGGCTGGTACTTCTATTTCTGGGCGCAGCAGCCCTATTTCACCCTGCTTCTGACCTTCGTCTTCGGCCCCTACATTTCGACCCTTTTTCCGCAAGGCACCGAGGCGCAGACGGTCTGGGGCAATGTCAACACGGCGGCGGGGTTGCTGGTGGCAATCCTGTCCCCGTTTCTGGGCGCCGTGGCCGATAAGGCCGGGGGCAAGCTGCGCTTCATTGCCGTCTTCAGCCTGTGCTACGTGGTGGGCGCTTCCGCCCTGTGGTTCTCGGCACCCGCCGATTTCAACATCTGGTTCATCGCGCTTTTCTTCTCGCTTGGCCTTGTGGCCACCGAACTTGCCGCGATGTTTGCCAATGCCATGCTGCCCGACCTTGGGCCGCCCGAAGCACTGGGCCGCATTTCGGGCGCGGCCTGGGGCTTTGGCTATGCCGGCGGGGTGGTGGCCCTGATCCTGATGCTGGCATTCTTTGTCGAGCAACCCAGCGGGCTGACCCTTCTGGGCTGGGCGCCTGCCTTCGGACTCGATGCCAGTCAGCATGAAGGAACGCGCTTTGTCGGCCCCTTCACGGCGATCTGGTATGCCATCTTCATCCTGCCCTTCTTCCTGTGGTCGCGTGAGGCAAAGGGCGCAAAACATGCGTCGATCCGACAAGCGCTGTCGCAGGCCTGGCCCGAGTTGCGCGGCACCCTCATCGCCCTGCGCCGCCAACCGGTGCTGTCGCGGTACCTTATGTCCTCGATGATCTACCGCGACGCCTTGAACGGCATCTTCGTGTTTGGCGGCCTTTATGCCACGGGTGCCTTGGGGCTTTCAAACGTGGATATCGGCATCTTCGGCATCGTTGCGGCCGTCTCTGGCGCGGTTTTCGCGTGGATCGGGGGCAAGGCTGACAGTGCCTTTGGCCCGAAGCCCGTGATCATCACCTGCCTTCTGGCGCTTATTGTGGCTGGACTGGCACTTTTGTCGGTCAGCACAACCCGGGTTTTGGGTCTGGACCTTGGCCCCTCCGGCCCAAAACTGGCCTTCATCGCCATCGGGGGCCTGATCGGGGCGGGGGCGGGCAGCGTCCAGGCCGCAAGCCGGACGCTGATGGTTCACCTGTCCGACCCCACCAAGCTGACCGAAAGCTTCGGTCTGTACCAACTGGCCGGGCAGGCAACCACCTTCGTCGCCCCCTTCTTTGTTGCCCGCGCCACGGCCGCAAGCGGCAGCCAGCAGATCGGCATCTCTCCGATCATCGCCCTTTTGCTGCTTGGGCTTTTCCTGTTTCTCAAGGTTCCGAATTTCCGCCCAGATCGAGGTGAGCCATGATCCGCCACGCCCTAGCCCTGGTTCTCTTGCTTGCCACCCAGGCAGGCGCTGAGACCCTTGCCGCCAAGCTTTTCGCCGGCCAGACCCAGCCAAGCTCCGGCCCGGCAGAGCCGATTGGCACCTATGCGCGCGGTTGCGCCTCGGGCAATGTCGAACTGCCAGAGACCGGTCCAACCTGGCAAGCCATGCGCCTGTCGCGCAACCGAAACTGGGGCAATCCGGCGCTTGTCAGTTATCTGGAGGATTTGTCGCAAACCGTGACGGCCTTTGGCTGGAAGGGTCTCTACATCGGCGATATGGGCAATCCGCGCGGCGGGCCGATGATTTCCGGCCATGCCAGCCATCAGATCGGGCTGGATGCCGACGTCTGGTATCTGCCACCCGCCAGCCTGACACTGACCGCCCCACAGCGCGAGTCGATCTCGTCCATCGCGATCCGCACACCGGACCAGCTGTCGGTCAACGAGAATTACAATGACAGCTACCGCCAGATCCTGAAGGCCGCGGCCTCAGACCCAAGGGTGGACCGGATTTTCGTCGCCGCAGCGATCAAGCTTGAGATCTGCAAGACGGCCAAGCCGGCCGACACCGTCTGGTTGCAGCGTCTTCGCCCCGAAGTCGGTCATGAAGACCATTTCCATGTCCGCCTGAAGTGCCCTGCCAATTCACCTTTGTGTGAAACGCAAAAGCCGACCGTCTCGGACCTGTCAAAAGGCGGCAATGGATGCGATGACACGCTGGCGTGGTGGGTGTCTGACGCCTATCTGCATCCGAAACCACCGAAGAATCCGGTCAAGAACCCCGGCCCGAAACCGCCACACAAGAAGGGGCCAAGGGAATTCACCATGGCCGATCTGCCGCAACAATGCTCCGCTGTACTCTCGGCCGACTGATCATTCTGCTGGTGATGGCCGGCTTTCGTGGCAGCGCCGGCCCGATGCCGGGCCCGGGCTTCCTGCAGGCAATCGCCTTTTACGGCCACGGCAGCCTGTTTGGCGGCTTTTCTGCGTTGCATATGGCGCCAGACGGGCTGAACTTCATCGCGGTATCTGACCACGGGGCCTTTGTGACCGGGCATTTCGAGCGCGACGCGACCGGCCAGATCGTCTCGATTGCCACCGCAGACATGGTGCCCTTGCTGGACGACGCGGGCAAACCGCTGCGCCCGGGCCGCACCGACAGCGAAGGTCTGGCCATCGCACCGGACGGCGAGGTCTACATCTCGTTTGAGGGTCCGGCGCGGGTTCAGCATTATGCTACACTGGGCAGCGCCGCCGATACCCTGCCCTCTCCCGCGGCTTTCGCCAGAATGGCCCCCAATCGGTCGCTGGAATCTGTCACTTTGGCCGCCGATGGCACGCTTTACACCATCCCCGAGGAATCCCCGGCCCCGGACCTGCCCTTTCCTGTCTTCCGGTTCATGGCGGGCCATTGGGACCAACCCTTCACCCTGCCGCGCCGTGGTCCGTTCCTGATGTCGGATGCCACCTTCGGCCCCGATGGCCGCCTTTACGTGCTTGAACGCGAGTTTCTGGGTCTCGGCGGCTTCGCCACCCGTTTGCGGCGCTTTGACCTGACTCCGGCAGGGCCCGCCAATGAGGTGACCCTGCTGCAAACAGACCCCGGCACCTTCGACAATCTGGAAGGCCTGTCCATCTGGCGCGATGCCATCGGGCTGCGTGCCACCATGGTCACTGACAACAACTTCATCCCATTCTTCCGCAGTCAGATCGTCGAGTATCGCCTGCCCGATTGACAGGCCGCAGCCCGAAGGCTACACGCCCCCGTCCTCATGGGGAGGGCCAAGTCTCCGCGACCTTGTAAAAAACGGATGTGAACATGCAAAAACTTCTTCCGGGCATCCTTGCCATGGCGGTCATTGTCGTGGCCTCCAACATTCTCGTCCAGCATCCGATGGGCGCCTATCTGACCTATGGCGCGCTGACCTATCCGCTGAGCTTTCTGGTCAATGACATCACCAACCGGCTGCAAGGCGTGCGTGCCGCCCGGACGGTGGTGCTGGCGGGCTTCGTGGCCGGGCTGATCTGCTCGGTCATCGGAACGCAAATCCACAATGATTTCGGGCCTTTGGTAACCCTGCGCGTCGCCTTGGGCTCTGGCACCGCCTTCCTGGTCGGCCAGCTTCTGGACGTCACGATCTTTGACCGCCTGCGCAAGGCCGAGTGGTGGCGCGCGCCGCTGATCTCGACCCTCATGGGATCGACCATCGACAGCGTGATCTTCTTCACCATCGCCTTCGCCGCCTCGCTGACCTTTCTGGAGCCGTGGAATGACGTCTCCTGGGCCGCCGCCCCGGGGCCGCTTCTGGGCGTCGGACCGCAGGTTCCGTTCTGGGTTTCCCTTGCTGTCGCCGACTGGTGCGTAAAATTTGGGATCGCTTTGTTCGGACTGCTGCCTTTCCGTCTATTTGTTGCACGAATGACCGCACGGGTTGCGTAAAAGGTTTTGACAAACACAAAATCTGTGCCAACCTGACCTCATCGGCAACAATTTCGAAAGGAGGTGATCCAGTGTCTAGAGTGATATTGGAGAGTGGTGTCGGGACAGCCGGGAGGTTCGTTTTCTAGGGGCAACCCCCTTGCAAGACGGCCAAAGGTTGGATGGATGCCCTAACTGGCCCATCTCCTTGGAACTCGGGAAGGGTCGCTGGCGAAGCGACCCTTTCTCATTTATATCAACGACATGCTGCACATCACCGACGCCATTCAAATCGCCGACTGGGAACTGTCAGAGCAGTTCGTTCGTGCCTCGGGGCCGGGCGGCCAGAATGTCAACAAAGTGTCGACCGCTGTCGAATTGCGGTTTGAAGCGGAACGTTCGCCGCACCTGACCCCCGCCGTCAAAACCCGCCTGAAACGACTGGCGGGGCGTCGTTGGACCAATGAGGGTGCGATCGTCATCCAGGCCGAAGAAACCCGCAGTCAGGCGCAAAACCGGGAACTGGCACGCGAACGGCTGGTCGCCATGATCCGCGAGGCGTTGATCCCTCCGAAACGTCGGCTCGCCACCAAACCCACTTACGGCAGCATTCAGCGGCGCCTGGTGGCCAAGAAGGTCCGCAGCGGTATCAAATCCGCAAGGCAAGCGCCCGAGGAAGAGGATTAGACCCTGACATCCATCGGTTCCTGCATGCCTACGTCAAACACCCGCTTGTAGCGTTCAATCTGATCCGCCGGACCCATGGCCTTGTTCGGGTTGTCTGACAGTTTGACCGTTGGCCGCCCGTCGGCCGAGACCGCCTTGCACACCAGCGAAAACGGCGCCAGGGCGTCATCCGGCACCAAGCCACTGAAATCGTTGGTCAACATCGTCCCCCAGCCAAACGAAACCTTGACCCGCCCCACAAATTGGCGGTGCAACTCTTCGATCTTGGCCACGTCCAGCCCGTCCGAGAAGATCACCAGTTTCTGCCGCGGGTCTTCGCCGCGTGCCGTCCACCACCGAATGGCAACCTCTGCCCCATGCGCCGGATCGCCGCTGTCGATCCGGATGCCAGTCCACGAGGCCAGCCAGTCGGGTGCCTTTTGCAGGAAACCCTCGGTGCCATACGTGTCCGGCAGGATGATCCTCAAGTTGCCGTCGTGTTCCTCCTGCCAATCCGCCAGCACCTGATAGGGCGACCGGGCCAGTTCGGCATCCGTGCGTGCCAAGGCCGAATAGACCATGGGCAGTTCATGCGCATTGGTGCCAATCGCCTCGATATCGCGGCGCTGCGCGATCAGGCAATTGGAGGTGCCGATAAAGCTCTTCTCCAGCCCCTCCATCATCGCCTGCACCGACCAGTCCTGCCACAGGAAGGAATGCCGGCGCCGCGTGCCGAAATCCGCGATCTTCAGGCCCTCAATCGCTTTCAGCCGGGTGATCTTTTCCCACAGCTTGGTCATGGCGCGGGCATAGAGCACTTCAAGCTCGAACCGGCCCAATCGTTGCAGGACGGCACGGCCCCGCAGTTCCATCAACACTGCGAGGGCGGGAATTTCCCATAGCATCACCTCATGCCAGCGCCCCTCGAACGTCAACTCATACTGGCCATCGCGCTTTTCCAAGTGGTAGGGCGGCAGGCGAAGCCCCTCGAACCACTCCATGAAATCAGGGCGGAACATCTGGCGTTTGCCGTAGAACATGTTGCCACGCAGCCAGGTGCTTTCGCCCCGGGACAGCGACAAGGACCGCACATGATCCAGTTGTTCCCGCAACTCCCCCTCATCGACCAAGTCTGCCAGACGGATGTGGCGGCTGCGGTTCATCAGGCTGAACTGGACCATAGTGTGCGGTCGGTTGCGAAAGATCGACTGACACATCAATAACTTATAGAAGTCCGTGTCGATCAGGGATCTGACGATCGGGTCAATTTTCCAGCGGTGATTCCACACCCGTGTCGCAAGATCAACCATGATGAGGCTCCTTCCGCCGGTGACTATGGCAGCAAGCCGGGCAGAAGGTCAAAGCCCCATCGCACGCTTTTGCCGGGTATCAGGCGGGCAATGCGTGCCGATTTCCGCCAGAAGGTCGTGTCGCGACAGCGGTTTGACCAAAAACCCGTCCAGCCCGGCGGCCCGGCAGGCGGCCCGATCCTCGCCAAAGGCATTCGCGGTCAAGGCCACCACCGGACAGCGCGGCAGGGATCGCGCTGCTTCGAAGGCGCGGATGTCGCGGGTGGCTTGCAGACCATCCTTGACCGGCATCGACACATCCATCAGCACCATATCCGGCGGGTTGTCCTGATACAGCTGCAACGCCTCCTCGCCATTTTCCGCCTCGATCAGGGCGGCGATCTGGCCCTTGAGCATCTTGCGCAGGATCATCATGTTGGTTCGGTTGTCCTCGGCCACCATGATCCGCAGGCCCGGGCGCAACAGGGTGACCGGCCGCAGATCCACGTCCACTGCAACCGCCTTGGCCCGTGGCATGACAACCCGCAACGTGAAGACCGAGCCGCGGCCAATCACCGAACGGACAGAAATCCCGCCCCCCATCTGTTCGGCCAGCATCGAGCAGATCGTCAGCCCCAACCCGGTTCCGCCAAACTGCCGCGCGATTCCGTTGTCGGCCTGACTGAAACTGTCAAAGATCCGGCCAATCCGATCGGGCGCGATGCCGATGCCGGTATCAGCCACGTCAATCTCCAGCAGATCCGCAACCGACGGCCGCACTGTCACCGTCACGGCCCCCTCTCGGGTGAATTTCACTGCATTTCCGGCCAGGTTCAGCAGGATCTGCCGCAGTTTTCCCTCGTCACCCAGCACAGTCATTTCTGGCGGGGCCACCAGACGCAGCTCCAGCCCTTTCTTCGCCGCCACAGGCCCAAGGATGCGCATCACCCCCTCCACCGCGCCGGTCAGCGAGAAGGTGCGGCTTTCCAGCGTGGCCTTGCCCGATTGCAGCTTGGCCAGATCAAGGATGTCATTGATGATGTCGAGCAAGAGACGCCCGGATTCCAGAATGGTTTCAACATATTCGCGCTGCGCCTTGGACAATCTTGTGTCTGCCAGCAGTTCGGCCACGCCAATCACGCCGTTCATCGGCGTGCGGATTTCGTGGCTCATGTTGGCCAGAAAGCGCGATTTGGACTGACCCGCCTCCTCGGCGGCGGCGCGGGCGCGGGCAAGTTCAGCCTCACGTTCCTTCGCCTCGCTGATTTCACGCTCCACCGCAATCCAGACCTGCAACTGGCCGGCGTCATCCAGGATCGGCGTGATAGAGGTTTCCATCCAGAACACCCGCCCGTCCTTGGCCTGGTTCAACACCTCGGCGCGGACGGGACAACGGTTTTGGCGCGCGTGGTTCAGGCGCGCAATCGTGTCAGGGTCGGTCCCTGGCGCGTTCAGGATGTCCCCCGGGATCCGCCCCACCGCCTCGTCAAAGGCATAGCCCGTGATGCGGGAGAAGGCGTCGTTCACCCATTCTATCCGGCCGTCCGGGCCAGAGATGATGATGCTGTCCTTGGCATATTTCGCCACCAAAGCAAGACGTTGGCTGTCGCGGGCCGACCGCGCCAGGTCAACCTGCGCCAGTTGCTGCTCGTGCTGATGTTTCAGCAGGGCATATTCGTTGCGCCGGCGTTGCAGATAGTTCCGCTCCACCGTGTTGATGAACAGGATCGAAATATAGGCCAAAAGCCCGAAGGCCGCCGCAAAGAACCCGTATTCCAGCGAGGTCGCCAGTTCTACCCGCCGCAGATCCAGCGCCATCATCAAAAAGCCGGTCAGCGCAAAGATCGCCAGCCGGACATCCGCCGCAGGCCGCAGGTGGGGGCGCGCCAGACCGGCGTTGATCATCGCCGAAATCAGGAAGGCCGAGGCGAAGAACCGCGCCTCATGCAGGGTGATCCCCTGCCAGCACAGCGCCACGCAGCCCGCAATCGTCACCGCCTGAAACCCCGCCGATATCAGCGCAATCCGCCGGGGCCACGGCCCGGCGTCGCCCGCCTCCAGCCTGCCAATCACGGACCGCAGGCAGACCATGTCAACACCCTCTCCCGCCAGGGCCAGCGCAGCCAGCATCACCCCCAGCCAGCCCGACGCCAGCAGCGCAATCGTCCCGGCGCCGAAAACGGTGAGGGTCTGGCGCAGCCAGAAGGTGCGGATGCGGCCCTTTGCATAGTGCAAAAGCTGTCCTGCCGGGCTCATCCGGTCTTCAAAATGCGCCAAGTCAATCAGCGCATCGGTCTGCAAGTCCGCCATGCCCGCCCTTTCCCGAACCTTTGGCGAAAGCCTAGGGCCACAGGGTTAAGGAAGGCTGAACTCAATCGCGCAGCGTGACGCCCGCCGCCCGCATCGCCGCCCTTTGCGCGGCCAGCGAGCCGCCAAGGTCTATCGCCCGGCAGGCACCCTCAAGCACGGTCACGGCAAAGCCCGACGCAGCATCCAGTGCCGAAAACGCCACGCAATAATCCGTCGCCAGCCCGACCAGCGTCAGCTGTGTCACGCCACGCTGACGCAGATAGCCCTCTAGCCCGGTCGAGGTCTTGCGGTCATTTTCAAACAGCGCAGAATAACTGTCGATGGCGCTGCGAAAGCCCTTGCGGATCACCAGATGCGCCAGATCTGTCCGCAGCGCCGCGTGAAACGCAGCGCCTTCGGTGCCCTGCACGCAATGCACCGGCCACAGGGTTTGCGGGCCGTAAGGCATCTGAACCGCGGAAAACGCCTGCGCCCCAGGGTGGTTCGCCGCGAACGAGCTGTGATCCGCCGGGTGCCAGTCCTGCGTCAGGACCACGGTCTGAAACTCCTCCATCAGCGCGTTGATCTGGGGGATGATCGCATCCCCTTCCGCCACGGCCAGGGCACCGCCGGGGCAGAAGTCGTTCTGCACGTCGATCACGATCAGGGCTTCGTCATTGGGGCGCATGGCAACCTCGCTTTGCATCAGGGTTAGGCACAGTGTCGCAAAGGGTCAAGCGCCCCTTGAGTTCGCCCGCCCAACCGCCTAATTCCGCGCCATGTTCACCGTGGCCGCCCTGTATCACTTCACCCCCTTCGCGGACCCTCAGGCCCTGCGCGGACCGTTGTTTGACCTGTGTCAGGCGCAGGGCATCAAGGGCACGCTTCTTTTGGCGAACGAGGGCATCAACGGCACGGTCGCAGGTCCGGCCGAGGGGATTGCGGCCCTCCTGTCCCACATCCGCGCGCTTCCCGGATGTGACAGCCTGATCTGGAAGGAAAGCCACGCCCAGACCATGCCCTTCGTCCGCCTGAAGGTGCGTGTGAAGCGGGAAATCGTCACGCTTGGCGTCGAAGGGGTTGACCCTCTGGCCCGCGTCGGCCGCCACGTGCCGCCGCAAGATTGGAACGCGCTGATCACGGCCCCCGACGTCGCCGTGATCGACACGCGCAATGCCTACGAAATCTCCATCGGGTCGTTCGAAGGCGCCATAGACCCCGGCACCTCGACCTTCCGGGAGTTTCCCGCCTGGTGGCAAGCCAACCGTGCCAAGTTCGAGGGCAAACGCATCGCCATGTTCTGCACAGGCGGCATCCGGTGCGAGAAGTCGACCAACTACCTCCTCGGTCAGGGCGTGCCGGAAGTCTTCCACCTGCAAGGCGGCGTCCTGAAGTATCTGGAAGACATCCCCGAGGATCAAAGCCTTTGGCAGGGCGAATGTTTCGTCTTTGACCACCGCGTTGCCGTGGGGCACGGTCTGAAACAAGGCACCTCGCAGATGTGCCGGTCATGCGGCCATCCGATGGCAGCGGGAATGGATTGCCCGGAATGCGGTCCAAAAGAGATTGTAGCCATCACAAATTAGCATTTGACGCTGCTGCGGGTTAGGGCGAGTTTGCGCGCCTTCTCTGGCAGGTGCGCAATGTCCAAACCCTCGGTCTTTACTCCCGTTCTCATCGCGGGCGGCGCAGTGCTGATGCTCAGCTTTGCCCTGCGCGCCAGCTTTGGCGTCTTCCAGATCCCGATTGCCGCCGATTTCGGTTGGCCAAGGTCGGATTTCTCGATGGCCATCGCCATCCAGAATCTCGCCTGGGGCATCGGCCAACCCGCCTTTGGCGCCATGGCTGAACGGTTCGGCGACAGGCGGGCCATCATCGTCGGCGCATTGCTTTACGCGCTGGGGCTGCTGCTGACCGGCATGTCCACCACACCGGGCGCCATGCAACTGGTCGCGATCCTGGTTGGCTTCGGCATCGCGGGCACGGGCTTCGGCGTCATCCTCGCCATCGTCGGCCGCGCCACCAGCGCCGAGAATCGTTCGTTGTCGCTTGGCATCGCAACCGCCGCAGGCTCGGCCGGCCAAGTCGTCGGCGCTCCGGCAGCGGAACTGCTGCTGCAGCATTACCACTGGCCTGCGGTCTTCGGCATCTTCGCCGTGGCCATCCTGTTCGTCCTCTTCGCACTGCCCTTCCTCAAAGCCCAGCCGATGGCCACCAAGGCCGAGCTGCAGGAAAGCCTTGGCACCGTCCTTTTGCGTGCCATGAAGGACCCGTCTTACGCGATGATCTTCATGGGCTTCTTTTCCTGCGGCTATCAGTTGGCCTTCATCACCGCCCACTTCCCCGCCTTCGTGACAGAGCGCTGTGGCGCGATTGACCCGACGGGGATGCTGGCGGGGATCGGCATCACCTCGACCTCCGCACTGGGGGCCATCGCGATCTCGGTGATCGGGCTGTTCAACATCGGCGGCTCGTTGCTGGCGGGTTACCTCGGCAAACGCTATTCGAAAAAGTACCTGCTGGCCGGCATCTACACCGGCCGCACCTTGGCCTCGATCGCCTTCATCATGCTGCCGATGACACCCACGACCGTTCTGGTGTTTTCCGCTGTCATGGGCTCGATGTGGCTGGCCACGGTTCCCCTGACCTCTGGCCTTGTCGCCCACCTCTACGGCATCCGCTACATGGGCACGCTTTATGGCTTTGTCTTCCTCAGCCACCAGCTTGGGTCTTTCATGGGCGTCTGGCTGGGCGGCACGATGTATGACCTGACCGGAGATTATACCACCGTCTGGTGGATCGGCATCGCGGTCGGTGCCTTCTCGGCCCTGATCCACCTACCGATCCGCGAACGCCGGATGACCCTGCAACCGGCGTAACGCTTCCCAAGCCCGGGCCCATGCGCTAACCAGCGATAAAACGCCAAGGTCCGCATGTCCCAAGCCCTTACGCCCCGCGTCATCGTGATGAACGACACCTCCGGACGCAGCCACCACGGCTGTGCCCGGGTGATGCGTCTGCTTTATCAGGGTCTGGCACGGCATGGTGTCCAGGTGATCCACCGCAGCATGGCCCGTTCAGACTGGACGCGCGAAAAGGGCTTTGCCGAGGCGCTGACGCAGGCAGACCTGATCGTCATCAACGGCGAAGGCACCCTGCACCACGGGCGCGAGGCGGGCCGCACCCTCCTCAACGTCATCCCAGTGGCGAAAGCGCAAGGCGTGCCAGTCGCCCTGATCAACGCCCTCTGGCAAGACAACCCGGCCGAGTGGCTTGACCTGCTGGCAGGTGCCGCCCTGATCGCCACCCGCGACCACCGCAGCGCGGCCGCGCTTGCCAGCCTCGACAATGTCCGGACCCTGCCCGACCTGTCCCTGTCCGCCGGATCAGAACCCCAACCCGGCCCCCGCGACCGCCTGTATTTCGGCGACTCGGTCCGCTGGTCCACCCGCCGCGCCCTCGCACTTGCGGCCAAGCGCCTGAAAGCCGACGCGCTGCTGCCGACCAAAACCCGCGCTTCAGCCCTGTGGACCGGCAAGCCCCTCGGCCCCTGGCTCTCGGCCGCCTACCACGGCGCCGCCCCCTTCGGCCTGCCCCCCCTGCGGCTGGCGGCCTCAGAAGCCGACTACCTCGCTCTCCTCGGCCGCGCCCGCATGCATGTCACCGGCCGCTTCCACGGCATCTGCCTGTCCTTGGTCACCGGCACGCCCTTCCTCACCACAGGCTCCAACTCCTGGAAGATCGAGGCGCTTCTATCCGACGCTGGCCTCCCCAAATCCCGCGCCTTGGCCGAGGCTGACCTTGCCACCCTCACCCAATCCGACCTGAACCGCCCCTTCTCGCCCGAAGAATCCAAAGGCATCGCCGCTTTCCTGACGCAAGCGCAACGAGAAAGCGAATTCCTCTTCAAAGACCTCGCCGCCCTCGCCTGGAGGGGCCGGCCATGATCCTGACTTTCCTCTGGGCCAAACTGACCCGCAACGAGACCGCCCTCGAACGCCTGTCCCTGCCCCCTCAGGCGCTGATGGCTGACCTCAAAGGCAAGACCGTCGCCCTGATCGGCAACGCCAAAAGCCTGTCGCAAGGCCAGTTCGGCCCGCAGATCGACGCCGCCGACATCGTGATCCGCCTGAACGCCGCCCCGATGCCGTCAACCGCCTCGCATGGTGCGAAAACCGACTGGATCGCCCTCTCCACGCCGATCCCGGCTGACATCCTTGCGGCCCGCAACCCAAAGCGCCTCCTCTGGATGACCCGCAAGCGCAAACGCCTGCCCTATGCGCTGGCCACCCGCCCCGGCTTCTACCTCAACCGCCGCGCTGATGTGATGACGCTCCGCGCCAGGATCGACGGCCCCCCCACCACAGGCCTGATGATGATCGACCTCCTGTCCCGGTCCGAGGCCGCCAAAATCACCCTCTATGGCTTCGACTTCTTCGCCTCCCTCTCCCTCTCCGGCAGCCGCACCGCCGCGCAGGTCCCGCACGATTTCAACGCCGAGCGCGCCTTCGTCGAGGCCCTTCTTGCCCGCGACCCCCGGTTTTCCCTGCAAAACCCCTCCGCTATATCGGAATAACCCGCATATCGGCGGAGAGTCGGGCCCATGGCCCATTCGCCCCTTTCCCCCCTCGCCGTCATGCGATAAGGCCCCCCAGTCTTGGAAGGAACCGAGGCTTTGACGTAAAAGGAGAACCCCGATGGGCTATAAGGTCGTCGTCGCGGGTGCCACGGGCAACGTGGGCCGCGAAATGCTGAACATCCTCGCCGAGCGCGAGTTCCCGGTGGACGAGATTGCCGCACTGGCGTCGCGCAAATCCCTCGGTACTGAAATCAGCTTTGGCGAGAAAACCGTCAAAACCAAGGACCTCGACACTTTCGACTTTACCGGCTGGGACATTGCCCTGTTTGCCGTGGGTTCGGAAGCCACCAAGATCTACGCGCCCAAGGCGGCAGCGGCGGGCTGCATCGTGATCGACAACTCCTCGCTCTACCGCTACGATCCGCAAATCCCGCTGATCGTGCCGGAAGTGAACGCCGATCAGATTTTCATGTACAAGAACAAGAACATCATCGCCAACCCCAACTGCTCCACCGCGCAGATGGTCGTGGCCTTGAAGCCCCTGCACGACCGCGCCCGCATCAAGCGCGTTGTGGTGTCGACCTACCAATCCGTCTCCGGCGCCGGCAAGGAAGGCATTGACGAACTGTGGAACCAGACCAAGGGCATCTATGTCCCGGGGCAAGAAGTGGCACCCAAGAAGTTCACCAAGCAGATCGCCTTCAACGTGATCCCGCAGATCGACGTCTTCCTCGACGATGGCTCGACCAAGGAAGAATGGAAGATGGTGGCCGAGACCAAGAAGATCCTCGACAACAAGATCAAAGTCACCGCCACCTGCGTCCGCGTTCCGGTCTTTGTCGGCCACTCCGAAGCGATCAACATCGAGTTCGAAGAACCCCTCGATTGGCAAGAAGCCCAAGACATCCTGCGCGAGGCGCCTGGCGTCCTGCTGATCGACAAACGCGAGCCCGGTGGTTACATCACGCCGATCGAATGCGTGGGCGAATACGCCACCTACGTCTCCCGCGTCCGTCAGGACTCCACCATTGAAAACGGCATCTCGCTGTGGTGCGTCTCCGACAACCTGCGCAAGGGTGCAGCCCTCAATGCCGTGCAAATCGCCGAAGTGCTGGGCAACAAGGTGCTGAAGAAGGGCTAAGGCCCAACCGGGCGGCTTCCCCGCGAAGCCCGCCCGCTCAGTCCTGCAAAAGCGCCGCTCTTCAAAGGCCCTTCCTTCTGGCGGGGCCTTTTCCATTTCATTTCTGTCAAATTTGCCAGACCCCAACCCCTCCGCCGCATCCGGGCGCATGGGGTGCGATCAACACCCTCTCTCCCCACGGGCCGCCTTGCACCCAATTCGCCAAAGATCCGTCTGACCCGCACTGTCCCCCCATTTGCTCCTTTGGAAATACTCCGGAGGGGCACGGGGAGGCTGGCCTCCCCGCCGTCGTCACAAAGTGACCGTTCACCCCTGCAAGGCCGCCACAAAAGCCGCGAACAGCTTCTTCATTGCGGGCTTCTTGTAGGGAAACAGGCTTTCGCTATCCATGTCGTGCACGATCATCGCGACATCCAGTTCAAACACCAACAGCCGCCCGTCCGGAAGTTCCGCACAATCCAGTCCGAAGTAGTCCAGACCCAACCGATCTGCGATGGCCCGCATTGCACCGCCATGGCGCTTGGCAAAGCCCGCGTCAAAGTCCGCCATCCACGCCGCCTCCACCGCCCGTCGCGCCGGATTCGCCTCCATCCCGGCGTTCAGGTAATGCACCATCCAGTGCGGCGAGCAGGCCATGTGGCTGGCATAGGCCTGCCCCTTGATCAGCACGACACGGGCCTTGGCAAACATGCCATCTACGCCGCGATAGTCGACAAAAGGCGCGCAATAGAAGTCATCCTCCGGGCTGATCGCCAGAAAAGCGCTCAAATCCTCTATGTTCTCGACCTTCAGCAGCCCTTTGCCCGCATGCGACCCCACGGGCCGCACCACCGAAGGAAAGTCAAAGAACCGGCCCGAATAGGCCGCCGCGCTCAACATCAGCCGGCTGATCCGTCGCGTTGGCGGGCACAGCACGCCGGGCACGTCGGCCAGCATCTCGCTCACCCGGTCACGCGTCAGGCGGGCGATCAGACCCGGCGCGTTGTTCAGCACCCGGCCGGGATAATCCTTCAGCAAGCGCGCCAGATTGCGCAGCACGCCCACGTTCTCGGGCCCTTCTCCCACGGCCATGAACACCACGTCATGCGGCGGCAAATTGTCCAGGCTCTCTGTCTCCTCATCGACGAAATGCTGGATCAGCACGGCGTCAGAGCCCGCCAGCAGGAAGTCGATCGGCGTGTTCGCCATGAAATCACCCGGTGTCACCAGCGCCAGCACCCGTGGCCCCGCCCCCGTGCCATGCACGACCTCGAAGCTTTGCTGCACCCGGACCGCAGCCCGCTGCATCACCCGCCCCTCGTCCGCCCAGACACCGCCTTGCGCCAGCAGCAGTGTCGACAGGTCCATCGCCGCGCCCGGGTCTGCCACCTCGGCTCCGGCGCGGTTGATCAGTCCGGCGGCAAGCGGGCCGAGATCTGCTTGTTCATAGACCTGTCGCAGGATCGCCGCCTGACCAAGGCTGGGCACGATCTGCGGTTTGAATTCCTGCGGGGCTGCATGTTGCATGGACGCTCCTTCTGAATGCGTGGCCCAACGGCTACCGTCCCGAGGTGAACGACTCGTTTAAGCCCCACCCGTGCATCCATAAAATTCTCTCTGCCCCCAGAGTTGTAGAGCATTGCCCTCCAGGCGCCGCTATGGTCCCGCTGCGAACAGAAAAAGGAACCAACCGTGTTCAAACAAATCCTGCTGGCGATAGCCCTGATCGCCGCACCTGTTGCCGCGTTTTCGGCATGGGAGCATTGGTATGGCCAAGCGCCAGACCAAGCCGCTGCCCCGAACGCCCTTGGCGACATGACCGCCTTCAAGACCATCGCCACCGATGTGCAAACCATTGCCAACAAAGGCGATCTGCCCGGTGCTGCGACCCGCATCACCGATCTGGAATCGGCCTGGGACGATGCCGAAGACAAACTTCGCCCGCTGGACGGGGCGCAATGGGGCGCCGTCGATGGCAAGATCGACGCCGCCCTGAAAGCCCTGCGCGCTGCCTCACCCGAGGCTGCCAAGGTCACTGCCACCCTCGCCGCCCTGCAAACCACGCTCGACAATCCCGGCGCTGCCGTAGGGACCACGGGCGTCCAGATGGTCTCGGGCATTGCTGTCACGGATGCAGGCGGCCATCCGATCTCGTGCGAGGTCATGCTAAAGGACCTCGCTGCGCAACTGGCCCTCAAGCCCAGCGCCGACGCCACCGCTCTGCAAGCCAAGGCGCTGGAGCGCTGCAATGCCGATGATGACCAGCATGCCGACGCCTTTTCAGCTCAGGCGCTTGCACTTCTGCGGTAAGGAAGCGGCGTGACGTCAAGCGTCGCCCCCAAAATCACGCGCGACGTCCGGATCATCCAGCTCCCTGCCGTCATCACCATGGGCGGCACCGTCGATCCTCATCTGGCAGTGCGCAGGACCGCGCCACCATCACGACCTCGGCCCTGTTTCTGGGCACGATCATCCTCGTAGGGACTTGTCGAAGCGTCACCGGCAACGGGCTGGCGGCCACACGGAAAAAGGCGGCCTCAGGCCCCCACCGCTTTCAGCGCCTTTTCCAGATCATCCGCCTGTTCGCAGGTGCCGCACAACGACTTGATCTTCACGAGGTTGCCCTTGGCCAGATCAATCTTGCCGGTCGTGATGAACAACTCGCCCTGATACTCCAAGGCGCCCAGATGGTTGGGGTTGATCGACAACACCACCAGATAGGCCTTGGAGCTTTCGTCCAGCTGCCCCAGCTTGCGATAGGTGAAACCCAGCAGGTTCCAGGCATCGGCGTTCTTGGGGTCAACCTTGGTCAGGTTATCCAGCTTGGGCAAGGCCGCCGCATAATTGCCCTCGTCCACCATCGCCTTGGCCTCGTCATAGACCGAAACCGTCGCCGAAGCAGTGGAAGAGCCGTCAGAGGTGCCCGCCGCCATCGCCGGGGCGACGAAGACAGAGAAAATCGCCAGAATGCCGACCAAAAAGCTGCTGATAATATGTGCCATGTCACCGCTCCGTTTTTATTTGTTCGACCGATGATACGCACAGGGCAACGATTCCCGGCAATCAACCCTGCGTGAGGCTCAGGCCAAGCCTTCCGCCTGCAGCACTTGTTTGATCGAAGTGGTGCATTTGCCCACAATTTCCTCAAGTTCCGCATCGGTGCAGTTATAGGGCGGGGCAAGGATGACGATATCGCCCCGCGTCCCATCCACATTGCCGCCGACCGGATAGCAGATCAGCCCATTCTCCATCGCCTGCGCCCGGATCTTCAGGAACAACTTGCGCGTGGCGTCGAAGGGTTCCTTCGTCGCCCGGTCCGCCACCAGTTCCGCGCAGATGAAGTGCCCCCGGCCGCGAATGTCACCCACCGCTTCCACCCCCGCCAAGGCGTCCGCCATCCAGCCCTTGATCCGCGCCTCATTCCCGGCAACCCGGGCCAGCAATCCGTCACGCGCAATGATCTTCTGCACCGCCACACCGGCCGCACAGGCCGCCGTGTGGCCGGTAAAGGTATGCCCGGTGCCAAAGGCGCCATCCTTGGCCCGGATCACCTCCCACACCGCCGAGGTGCAGATGGCGGCCCCCAAGGGCACATACCCCGCCGCCAACCCCTTGGCGACCGACATGATGTCCGGCTCTACGCCGTCGCGTTCCAACGCGCGCCACGGCCCGGTGCGCCCGGCACCGCACATCACCTCATCGGCGATCATCAGCACACCGTAGCGGTCACAAATCTCACGCACCCGCCGCGCGTACCCCTCTGGCGCCGGCACGCAGCCGCCCGCCGCCCCCACGACCGGCTCAAACACAAACGCCGCAATCGTCTCAGGCCCAGAGGCCAGGATTGCCGCCTCCAGTTCCGCCGCGCAGGCCTCCCCCGCCGTCTCGACCGTAGCTCCCGCAACCGGTCGATAGGCATTGGCCGGTGACAGCTTGATCGACGGGATGAACGCCCCTTCATAGGCCGCCGTTCGTTCCTCGAACCCCGACAGCCCCAAGGCCCCCAGCGTATTGCCATGCCACGACCGCTGCCGAGAGATGAACCTGCGCCGAGATTTCTGGCCATTGGCGCTGTGATATTGCAACGCGATCTTCAGGCAGCTTTCCACCGCCTCAGACCCGGAGGTCACATAGACCATCTCGCGCAGAGTGCCGCCACAATGGCCCCGAATGATCTCGGTCAACTCCTCCAACGCATCGGTGGTGAAGTTGTAGCGGTAGGCGTGGGCAATATCGCCCATCTGCGCGAAGACCGCCCGGTTCACCTCGTCATGCGCATGGCCCAGACAATAGACCGCCGGCCCACCCGATCCGTCGATGTACTGCTTGCCCGCCGTGTCCCACAGATAACTCCCCTTGGCGCGCACGACCTTCGGCAGACCACCGGTGGAAACCAAGGCATCAGACTTCGCAGACATCGGGAAAACTCCTCTTTTGCCGCACCTTCGCAGCCCCGCCTATCCTCGGCAAGAGCCTTGCCGGACACCGCAGCCAAGCCTAACCTTCCGCCAATTGGAGGAGATTTTCATGCGCCGTTTCATCATCCTTGCCCTTGTCCTGCCCGTCCCCGCCTGGGCCGACACCCTTCAGGCCACCAGCCACATCACCGCCATCACGATCTACCCGCAAGGCGCCCAGATCACCCGAGAGGTGACCTTCACCGCGCCCCCCGGTCCGCATGACATCTTGATCACCGATCTGCCCGCCGACGTCGAACCGACGATGATCCGCCTCGCCTCGCCTGACGCCACCATCGGCGCCTTCGCCTTGCGCACCGACCGCCTGCCGCCGCGCGCCGAGCCCAGCTCTCCGGCGACAGACGCCGCCAAGGCCGCCGTGACGGCCGCGCAAGCCAGCGTGGCCGAGGCGCAAAAGGCCGTCGACGCCATCAATGCCCAGGTCGAAGCGCAGCAGGCCCAGATCGGCTTCCTGACCGGCCTGAAACTCGACAACGGCGGGGCGACCGCAGATAGCCTGACCGCCATCGCCGACATGATCCAGACCAAGGTCCTGACCGCCCGCCAGGCTGCACAAGCCGCACAAGCCGGCCTTCCCGCCGCCAATGCGGCCGTGACCAAGGCACAAGACAGCCTGACCCAGGCGCAAGCCGCCCTCGACGCGCTGTCGAAACCCGATGCCGACTATGCCGCCCTCTCGGTCGCCATCACCTCCACCACCGGAACCGGTCACCTGACCATCTCTCACTTCATGTCTGACGCCTCTTGGGCCCCGGTCTATGACATGACCCTCGACCGCAAGGCCCCGAAACTGACCGTCGACCGTGGCGTTCTGGTCAGCCAATCGACCGGCGAGGACTGGACCGGCGTCGACCTCACCCTGTCCACCGCGCAGCCCTCGCAGCAATCCGAACCCACGCAACTGACGCCAGAACTCAAAAGCATCGGTGACCCGCAACCCCCGGTCGCGCAAGACGCCGTGTCGGACGGCACGGCGGCAGAGCCTTTGGCCGCCCCTGTCGCCGCCGCCAGCGTGACGGCGGGCGTGACCTACCAAGGTGACACCGTCGTCTACCACTACCCCACTGCCGTCGATGTCGCGACCGGCGTGGAAAACCTGCGCCTTGCGCTCGACACGCTGACCTTCACGCCCAAGGTTCAGGCCCGGGCCGTGCCGCGCTATGACGCCACCGCCTACTTGATGGCCAAATTCACCAACACTGCAAAGGAAATCCTGCTCCCCGGTACCGCCTACCTCTTCCGCGACGGCGCTCTCGTCGGCTCGACCGATGTGCAATCCCTCGCCCCCGGCGCGGACACCACCCTCGGCTTTGGCACCATCGAGGGCCTGAAACTGACCCGCGACATGCCGCAAAAGGCGCAAGGCGATCACGGCATCTTCACCACCTCCACCCAGATGGAAGAGAAAGCCACCCTCAAGGTCGAGAACCTGACCGAGGAAAGCTGGCCCATCCACCTGCTCGACCAGGTCCCCTATTCCGAACAGGAGGATTTGCAGATCACCTTCACCGCCGACCCTGCGCCCAGCGCGCAAGACGTCGAAGGCCAGCGCGGCATTCTGGCATGGGATTTCGACATCGCCCCGAAAGAGACCAAAGAGGTCAAGCTCGACAGCGTCATGTCGTGGCCCCAGGGCAAGGTGCTGCAGTAGGCGTCCCGTAGGGTGGGGTTATAACCCCACCCTACCTGTGTCTCAACGCCCCAGGATCTTGTTCATCGACTTCACGTCCTGCGCCTTGTCCGCGAACAGCTTGCCCAATTGCTTGATCAGCTCATCCATCTCCTTGATCCTGGCCAGATCGTAGGCGGTGTTCCTGTCGACATTGTCTTCGAACAGCGAAATGCTCGACTCGACAACCGAGGCGTCAAGCGCCACCTTTTCCGCAGCCTTGGCCTGCTTGTCCAAGGCCCTCTCGGCCAACTCGGTCTTCTTGATCAGGTCCTTGTTGGTCTTGTCCTTCTGCAGGGCCTTTTGCAGGTCATTGAACTCGTTTGCCATTGTGGTCAGGGTATCGAAATTCTCCTCGGCCCGGCGCAGGATCATCTCGACATCGCCGGTCAGGGCCTTGGCCGCCCTTCGGACCTCTTTCAAACCCGCCAAGTTGGTCGAGATCATGTTTTCAGTCGCGGCAAGGACCGAAACACACTCCTTGATCGTGGCACCAAGGCCCAACTGATCCGACATTGCTTTGGAATAAGCCGTCTCGATCCCGTCAATCCGTTTGTCCGCCTCCTTCAAAGAGGATTTGAACTTCTCAACCTTCGCCAGCACTTTCTTGGTATCCAATGCCATTCTATCGCCTCCTCGTCAAAAGAGGGCATCAGACTACATCAGCCCACCCTTTGATCAATCGGTTTCAGGACGCATCGGCATGGCGCAGCCTAGGCTACGCCGCGTGACATCTTCCTAACAAATGCCTAACAGAATTTTCAAAACCTCTTAATTTCAAGGACTTGACCATGATTGCACGCGTGCAATCCGCCGGATTTCACACCGGAACGAAGCCACCCTTGGTGGGATCAAACTGCTCCAGCCCACCCTCGCCGGTGTTGTTCCAAAGGCCATGCAGGGTCAACATGTCATCGGCCACCGCATCCCTGACGAAGGGGAAGGTCATCAGGTTTTCCAGCGAAACCAGCACCGCCTCCTTCTCCAGCGCCGCGATCCGCTCCTCCGGGGGCAGACGTTCCACCCGCTGGTAGCCCGGCCGCAAGATATCCATCCACCGGCCTACGAACGAGGATTTCTCCTCCAGCTGCGGCGCCAAGCCCGAACACATATCATGGCAGCCCTTCACGCCGCCACAGTTGGAATGCCCAAGCACGACGATATGCGCCACCTTGAGCGAGGTCACGGCATACTCTACCGCCGCCGAGGTCCCGTGATACTGCCCGTCGGGATTGAACGGCGGCACCAGATTGGCCACGTTGCGGTGGATGAAGAACTCCCCCTCATCCGCGCCGAAGATCGAGGTCACGTGAACCCGGCTGTCGCAGCACGAAATCACCATGGCCCGCGGATGCTGCCCACTTTCCGCCAGCCTGCGATACCAGGCGCGGTTGTCCTGATAGCTGGTGGCGCGCCAGCCGTGAAAGCGGCTGACCAGATAGGACGGCAGGGGGCGGGCTTGGTCCATGCGAGGCTCCTGTAGGGTCGCCTGACCATAGTTTGCAATCGCAGCAAATTCGAGCAGAATCGTAGCCAATAAGCTGGCGCACGCACAGCTGCAGGCAACCCTTTCTTCAGCATGGCAGGGCAAAGTGAGCCTTGGGTGAGTTAGGAGTGTGGGACATGTCTGAGGACAATGTAGTGGCCTTGCGGCCAAATGATCGGGTACGTCAGGATGCGGAGCCCATCGCAACGATCTATCGAAACCTCGGCACGGCTTCGGCCGAACAGGTGGTGACGCGGGCCTTGACCGAGCTTGCGCTGACCATGTCTGGCCTTGCAGCCCAAGTGCAGGCGCATGATCTGGCCGACATGGCCCGCCAACTGCGCCGCCTGCAACGGATGAGCGAGAATTTGGGCCTCATCAGCCTCGGCCTGATCGCCGCCGACGTCAGCACCTGCATCGAACGCAAAGACGTCACCGCCTTCTCCGCCGTCTGGGCGCGGCTGATGCGGGTGGCCGAACGCTCGCTGGCCGCCGACCGCAGCCTGCTGGGCCTGACGCAGGGCTAGGTCTCGGGCACAACCTCAACCAGATCGCCCACGACGGTGACAAGCCAGCGCTTGCCAACGGAGGTGAAGCGCTGGCGGAAGACCGACCGTTTCGCGGCGATCTCTAGTGAGAACTCGCCCAGGATGCATGGGACGGACGACATCTCCCGGCTTCGGGTCTGGCCATTGCTTTGCTACGGAGCAAAATTCCCGTGTGCCAAAGTTCCGGCGTTTGTGGGTCGCGCAGAGTGCCACAAGTGCCTCGAAATGCCCCGCGGCCATTTCCGACAGCACAAGGCGCCAGTCGCCATATTCACGCACTGGCTGGAAGCTGAACCGCGCCACGGCATCAGGACCGATAAAGAACCTATGGGAGCAATCCTCCTTGCCGTATTTTCCCTTGAACGGGTAAGTGATTTCCAAAAAAATGCACGGGGCTGGCGGCCCTGGAATAACGGAAGGTCTGCGGCTGGATCACGTCAGGGGCCACATCGCCTTTGAAAAGCAGAAACTGTGCAATGTCTGCGCTGAACATGGGAGAGTAGCCACGCTCTGCCGCGATCTGCGCCATCAGGGCTTCGTCCACGGGGCCGACGTTCTTGCCATTGCAATAGCTGACGACCTGCAACCCCTGATCCGTCTGCGCCTGAGCGCACTGGGGCCATCCAACGACAGCGAGAAGCACCAGAAGCACGGCGCTGCCGATCATCCTGAAAAGCCTTTGCATCCTGAAATCGCCTTCTCCTGAAACCCTTGCGCCCATCGAACCTGCCCCCCCCCCGCAGGTGTCAACACCCTTGCGGCCAAGCGCCGAACGGCTAGGGTCGCAGCAGAGGAGATTGCCATGACCGCACCCCGTTTCGCTGACGCTTCCGCCACCTACCGCACCTTGACTGTTGTCACCGCCGAAGACTGGCCCGCCCTGCGCGACAGCCATCACGCGAAAGACTGGCTGTTGGCCTCGGGCTTCGAGGCTGGGTTGGGGGAGTTGCGGTTGATCCCCGGTGAGGGTGGCGTGGCCTCTGCCATCGCGGGCTTGGGCAATGCCAAGGCACGGGCGCGGCTGCGCTTCGGGCTGGCCAAGGCGATTGCGGTTTTGCCTGCGGGGAATTGGGCGCTGGAGGGTAATCTGACGGCGGCCCAACGGGATGAGGCCGTGCTGGCTTGGCTGCTGCAAGGCTATCGCTTTGACCGTTACCGCGCGGCCAAGCCTGCCGAGGCGCTGCTACGCCTGCCGGAGGGGGTTGATGGCGCGAGGCTGCTGGCGATGGCGGAAGGCGAGTTCTTGACGCGGGATCTGGTGAACACCCCCGCCTCCGACATGGGACCAGAGGAGTTGGAAGGTGCTTTTGTAGCGCTGGCGCAGCGCTTTGGCGCGGCGACGACTGTCATTCGCGGCGATGACCTTCTGGCGCAGAATTTCCCGATGGTCCATGCAGTCGGCCGCGCCTCCACCCGAGCGCCGCGGATCATGCAGATGCGGTGGGGCTCGGCTGGCCCGAAGCTGACGCTGGTCGGCAAGGGGGTCTGCTTTGACACGGGCGGGCTGAACATCAAGCCCTCCAATGGCATGAACCTGATGAAGAAGGATATGGGCGGGGCGGCCACGGTGCTGGGGCTTGCGCACATGATCATGTCGTTGGACTTGCCGTTGCAGCTGCGGGTGATTGTGCCGGCGGTGGAAAATGCGATTGCCGGCAACGCCATGCGGCCCAAAGACATCCTGACCTCCCGCAAGGGGCTGACGGTGGAGGTGAATGACACCGACGCCGAGGGCCGACTGGTGCTGGGCGACGCTTTGGCCTGGGCCGAGGAGGAGCCCTCGGACATGATCCTGTCGATGGCCACCCTGACCGGCGCGGCGCGGGTGGCGGTTGGCCCCGACCTTGCGCCCTATTACTGCAACGACGCACACGTGGTCGCAGCCTTGGAAGCGGGCGCGGTGGCGGGCTTTGACCCGGTGTGGCGCCTGCCGTTCCACGATCCCTATGAAGCGATCATCGAGCCGGGGATTGCCGACCTTGACAATGCCCCGGGCTGGGGCTTTGCCGGAAGCGCCACGGCGGCTTTGTTCCTGCGCCGCTTTGTCGACAACCCCAAGTACCTGCATTTCGACATCTACGCCCATACGCCCGCAGACCAGCCCGCCCGGCCAAAGGGTGCCGTCGGACAAGGTGCGCGCGCCGTGCTGGGCGCATTGCCTGCCATTCTGGGCCTGTAAATGGACCGCCGCCTGACCCCCGCCAGCGCACGCGTCGCCCATGTATCGTTGCGCGGGATTGTCGAGGCGCAGGCCTATACCGATGGCCAAAGGCTGCAGATTGCGACGCCTTTGGTCGACCTTTTGCGCAGCCCCAAAGGCGCGCGCGAGCGGCAGCTGTGGCTGGGCGAAGGCTTCATCGTGATTGACCGCGACGCAGGACATGCCTTCGGCTTTGCCGAAAAGGATGGCTACTGCGGCTGGCTTCCCGAAGCCGCGCTGGAGGATGGGCCCAAGCCAACGCATTGGGTGGCCTCGGGCGGGACGCATCTTTATCCCGAGCCCAAGGCCAGTTCGAAGGAACTGGCCGCCCTGCCGATGGGCGCGCGGATCACGGTTATCGGACTGGTCGGCAAATACGCCCAGACGACGCAAGGCTATATCCCGGCCAGCCATCTGCTGCCGCTTGGGCAGTACCATGCAGACCCGGTTGCCGTGGCCGAAATGTTTCTGCAGTCTCCCTATCTTTGGGGCGGCAATTCCCGCGCCGGATTGGATTGTTCAGGCCTCTGCCAGATTGCTCACCATGCTTGCGGCATTCCGATCCCCGGCGATGCGGACCTGCAGGAAACGGCCGGAACGGTGGTGCAAGGCGAATTCCAGCGCGGCGACCTGCTGTTCTGGAGCGGCCATGTCGCCATGGCGGTGGATGCGGACCGCCTGATCCATGCCAATGGCCACACGATGTCCGTGGCCTACGAGGGCATTCAAGAGGCCATCGCGCGGATTGCCGCCTCTGACGGGGCCGCCCTGCGCAGCCACCGCCGTCTTTAGCTACTCGATCACCCGCACCGACTTGGCTTCCAGCACGCGCAACACTTGTGTCAGGTCATGCCCGCGCCGCAGGATGCGGCCATCCATCGCAACGACAGCATACATCCCCTGCTTGGCACGCAGTGCTGGCCGCTTTTCCACCCGGTAGAGGGGCATCTCTGCCGTGCGCCGGAAGATCGAGAACACCGCCATATCGCGCAGGGTAGACAGGCCGTAATCCCGCCATTCCCCGGCCGCGACCATCTTGCCATAGACCGAGAAGATCACTCCAAATTCCCGCCGGTCAAAGCAAACCTGCTCCGGCGGGCGTTCGTTCAACGGGAAGGGGGTCGGCGTCTGGACCGTCATGCTATAATTCTATCGCTGAACCTTCACAAATCAAGTGCCGCGCCAACCCATTCGTCTTGGTCCATACACTCGATTTCACAATCCGAACACGCAATGACCGCAAACGGGTCACGCCGTGGCCCTCTGCCCGCCACATATCCCCGGCATACAGTCATTACCGAACGCAGGGGCCGATGGGGCGGGTTATAGCCCCCACCAAGCACGTCACACCGGTTCCTGCCGTTAAGAAGGCCCTCACCAGTATGGTGGGGGCCTTTGCTTTGGGAGGCATCGGCCCACGCAGGGTTACAGAAAGCCTTCGGCCAGTTGCAGGATTCCGGTTTCTTTGCCGCGCCAGTTCTTTTGCACCGCGTTCAAACGCTTTCTGGCGTAAGGATGTTCGGCGTCCAGCGCCCCCAACCGGACCAGCAGCGCCGTGATCACCGCGTCAGAGGCCCGATAGCCGCCGTCCACGATCTTCACCGCAATTCCGCGCTTCAACTCGGGCAGAATCGCAATATGGACAGCTTCCGCCCCGCCTTTCAGAGTGACCTTGCCATCCATCGCCCGCATCAACTCAGTGTCGGTCGAGGTGTCGCCGGCCACCAGTTCGGGGTATTTGGCCATCGCCCGGCCCAGCCGATACATCGCGCGGTCCCGGGCATCGCCCTCGCCCGTCGCACCGGCAAAGCGTCCCATCGCGCGTGCCAGCCCATGGACCGAGGTCGCAAAGTTCGGGGCAGAACAGCCGTCAACCCCCCAGCCGGGGCTGGTCTCGCCGGTGGCTTCCTCGAAAGCCTGCTTCACCATCACCTGCAGCGGGTGGTCATGCTCGACATATTCCGAGCCGCCCTTGATGTGCTGGTTCAACGTCAGGAAACCCGAGTGTTTGCCCGAGCAGTTGTTGTGGTACTGACACGGGCTTTCATTCGCACGGATCAGACGGTCCCGCTCGATCTTGTCGGAGGGTTCGTGCGAGCCGCAGCGCAGATCGGCCTCGCCCATGCCCAAGCCCTCAAGCCAGGACGACGCCATCTTCACATGCAAGGCTTGCCCGTGATGGCTGGCGCAGGCGAAGGCCAGTTGCGCCTCTGTCAGACCCACGGCGTCGGCGGCCCCGCTTTCCACCAGCGGCAAGGCCTGCAGCATCTTGCAGGAGGACCGCGGGAAGATCACCTGATCGGGGTTGCCCCAAGCTTCGACAATCTCGCCTTTTTCGTCGCAGATCACCGCGTGACCCGCGTGAAAGCTTTCCAAAAGCCCGCCACGCCAAGTCTCCACCATACGTTGCGCCTGCCGGTTTGTCGTCGTCATACCATTTCCCTCACGTTTCAGCGAAAACCTGCCCAAGGGGCTTTCGCAAAAGTGCCATTGTCGTTTAGATATGGGATATCGAGTGAATATGGTCCGCGCCACAGGAAAAACCCCGCATCAAAGGGTTCCAGGCGGGCTGAGGCTTCTGGAGGCTTAAGTATGACAAACTGGATGATGCGCGCCGTGATCGGCGCTGCTCTGGTCCTGACGGCAGAGTCGGCAGGTGCGCAGACAAGCACGGCCCAGTCCGACAATCTGGTGGCCACCAAAACCGCATGGAGCGTGTTTGCGGATACCAGCCCGAAGGAATGCTGGGGCGTGTCCAAACCCAAGGAAAGCGTGAACACCCGTGACGGCAAGCCCGTGACGGTCAAGCGCAGCGACGTGCTGCTGTTCGTGACCTTCCGTCCCGGCCAAACCGGTGGGGAGACGTCATTTACCGGAGGCTACCAGTTCGCCGACAAATCGAACGTGGATGTCACCATCGACGGCCAGACCTACGAGATGACCACCAAGGGCGAATGGGCTTGGGTTGCCACCCCCGAGGATGACGCCAAGCTGCTGGCCGCGTTGCAAAAGGGCTCTGAGGCCACTCTGACGGCGCATTCTGGCAAGGGCACCCAGACCAAGGACACCTTCAGTCTGTCCGGATTTACCGCTGCGATGTCGGAAGCTGCAAGCCGCTGCAAGTAACTGCGGCTCGACTCGCGCAGCGCAAGTGGCCGTGACGTCGAGGACACGGCATAAAGCTTGGCAGGGCTGCGAAATAAGATGAGGGGCTCCCACCCCTAGGAACCCCTCATCCACCCCACGCGCTCCCAGCACCGCACGTGTTCTATGAAAGGTTCGGGACATGATGTCCGTGTTCAAAACATAGCAGGAATCAGCGCGGGCTGGCAAAGGTCAAGAATAGAAAACTTGACCCTTAACCATGCGTTGTCCTGTTCGATCAGGCGAAAGCGGCCTCTTTGCCGAAATGCTTGGTCAGGATATAATACAGAACCGCGCGGAACTTGCTGCGCTCGGACCGGCCGTAAGTGTCCAGGGCTGCGGAAATGGCCTCGTCCAAGGCCGGGCTGTCGGTCAGGCCCAACTTCTTGATCAGGAAATTCTTCTTCACGGTGTCAAGCTCAGCCTTGTCGGTGCCCGCCACGGTCGAGGCATCCTTGTCATAAATCGCCGGCCCGCAGCCGATGGTAATCTTGGTCAAAAGCGCCAGATCGGGGTTGATCTTGCATTTGGTTTTGAGGTCTTCGGCATAAACCGCAATCAAATCGTCTCGCTTGCTCATCTCACTCATCCTGTTTGAATACTTGGCCAGCAGAACTGCGCTGCCCGACAGCACTTTAGGGCCACCGTGAAAAGCCACAAAGGGAATATTTGTCGCGGCTTCCCCCTCGGCGGAAAGCGAAAGGCCCGCCGAGGGGGCGGGCCTTTGACTTGGGACGGCAGGGGCAATCGCTTAGTAGCGGTAATGTTCGCTCTTGAACGGGCCCTCGACCTTCACGCCGATATAGGCGGCTTGGTCCGGCTTCAGTTCGGTCAGCTTAACGCCGATCTTTTTCAGGTGAAGGCGGGCGACCTTTTCGTCCAGCGCCTTCGGCAGGATATAGACGCCGGGGGCATAGTCCTTGCCCTTGGTGTAAAGCTCCAGCTGGGCCAGAACCTGGTTGGTGAACGAGGCCGACATCACGAAAGACGGGTGGCCGGTCGCGTTGCCAAGGTTCAGCAGACGGCCTTCCGACAGCAGGATGATCCGGTGCCCGTTGGGCATCTCGATCATGTCGACCTGTTCCTTGATGTTCGTCCACTTGTGGTTGCGCAGCGCAGCCACCTGGATTTCGTTGTCGAAGTGGCCGATGTTGCCGACGATCGCCATGTCCTTCATCTCGCGGATATGCTCGATGCGGATGACGTCCTTGTTACCGGTGGTGGTGATGAAAATGTCGGCGGAGGCGACTTCATCTTCCAGCAGCGTCACTTCATAGCCGTCCATCGCCGCTTGCAGAGCGCAGATCGGGTCCACTTCCGTGACCTTCACCCGCGCGCCAGCGCCGCGCAGAGACGCCGCAGAGCCTTTGCCCACGTCGCCATAGCCGCAAACGACCGCGACCTTGCCGGCCATCATGGTATCGGTGGCGCGGCGGATGCCGTCGACCAGCGATTCCTTGCAGCCGTACTTGTTGTCGAACTTCGACTTGGTGACCGAATCGTTCACGTTGATCGCCGGGAAAGGCAGTTGGCCTTTCTTGTGCAGCTCGTACAGACGATGCACGCCCGTGGTGGTTTCTTCGGACACGCCCTGAATCGCGGCGCGTTGCTTGGTGAACCAGCCGGGCGACAGCTTCAGACGCTTCTTGATCTGGTTGTAGAGGCAGACTTCTTCGTCCGAGGTCGGGATCTCGATCAGGTCGGTCTCACCGGCCTCAACCCGGGCGCCAAGCAGGATGTACAGCGTCGCGTCCCCGCCATCGTCGAGGATCATGTTGCAGGTGCCGCCTTCGCCGCCGAACTGGAAGATCTTGTCCGTGTAATCCCAGTATTGCTCCAGCGACTCGCCTTTGATGGCGAAGACCGGCGTTCCCGAGGCGGCGATGGCCGCGGCCGCGTGGTCTTGCGTCGAGAAGATGTTGCAGGACGCCCAACGCACATCTGCGCCAAGGGCTTTCAGCGTCTCGATCAAGACACCGGTCTGGATCGTCATGTGCAAGGAGCCAGAGATACGGGCCCCCTTCAGCGGCTGGGTCGGGCCAAACTCCTCGCGGCAGGCCATCAGGCCCGGCATTTCAGTTTCAGCGATGGTCAGCTCTTTACGACCGAAGTCAGCAAGGGCGATATCTTTGACGATGTAATCCGCAGCCATGCGGTGTTCTCCTTGAATCTGTTGTTGCCCGGCAGATAGCATCTACAAGGCAATTCGACAACTCGTGGTAAAGAAATGAAGCAACCCAGAGCCTGGCAGAGAATGCTTTCCGGTCGCCGGCTGGATCTGCTGGATCCATCGGCCGTCGACATCGAGATCGAGGACATTGCCCATGGCTTGGCTTTTGTGGCCCGCTGGAACGGGCAGACGCGGGGGGACTGGCCCTATTCGGTGGCCGAGCACTCACTGCTGGTCGAAGAGATCTTTCGGCGTCAGGGCGGCAGTGACCCGCGCTGGCAACTTGCCTCCTTGCTGCACGACGCGCCGGAATATGTGATCGGCGACATGATCAGCCCGGTCAAGGCCGCGGTGGGATCCGGCTATGGCGATTTGGACGCAAGACTGACGGCGGCGGTTCATATTCGCTTTGGTTTGCCTGCGGCACTTCCTGTCGCTGTGAAGAAAGCAATCAAGGTGGCGGACAAAATCTCTGCCTGGCTTGAGGCGGTGCAGATCGCCGGGTTTTCGGAAACCGAAGCCGACAAATTCTTCGGCAGGCCAGGAGATCACATTCTGCGGGGTCTGGAAATAAGACTGCGCCCGCCCACTGTGGTGCGGGCGGACTATATTGCGCGGCACAAGGCCTTGTTGGATCTGCTGTAGCGTTTACCGGCCACGTTTCGGTGCCTTGTGTTTGGGCATCGGATCAAGCCGGGTCACCAACATCAGCGCATCTGCAAGCAGGGATAACATTTTCGTCTCCTTTCTAGTCATTCGATGCTACGAATATATTGGAAATCGAGGCGCATTCCGAGTCAAAGAAAATCATGGTCTGTTAGGTGTACTAACATGTCGATCGACTGGCGCAGTTTTCCTTCGCTTACTTCGCTGCGCGCTTTCGAGTCCGCCGCACGTCTGCAAAGCTTTTCGCTCGCGGCACGGGAGCTGAACGTCACCCATGCCGCCATAGCACAGCAGGTGCGCGGGCTGGAGCAGCATCTGAGCCGTGAGTTGATCTTCCGTGCCGGTCGGGGCCTGGCCTTGACGGCAGAAGGGGTCAAACTGGCGCAGGCCTTGTCAGACGGGTTCCGCAGCATTGCTCAGGCGCTGGAGGATGTGAAAGTGGCCGGGCCGGGCGCGCCACTGCGCGTGACGCTCACGCCCGCCTTTGCCGCGCAATGGCTCATGCCTCGGCTGGGGGCGTTCTGGAAATCTCATCCTGAGGTTGAGATATCGCTGAACCCCGAAAAACGCATAGTCGATCTTCGGCGCGATGGGATTGATCTAGGCCTGCGCTTTGGCAATGGCACGTGGCCGGGACTGGACGCCGAGTTCCTGACGGCGGCCCATTACGTGATTGTGGCTGCGCCAGAGTTGTTGAATGGCAAACGTGACCTGTCCACAACTGACTTGTCCGCGATGCCTTGGGTCATCGAACAGGATTGGCCAGAAGCCCTGACATGGCTCAAAGGCTTCGGGTTGAAGCCCGATGCCATGAACATTGCCTATATGCCCACTGAAGAGCTTGCCCTCTCAGCGGCGCGACAGGGCTACGGCCTGCATGTCGAAGCCGAGGCTCTGGTCGAGCAGGATGTGGAAAACGGCGCGCTGGAGATTGTCGGGCGTGTCGAGGACGACAGCCTTGCCTATTACATGGTAACGCGGCCGGGGCCAAAACGCCCGGAGTTGAAGACCTTCATGAAATGGCTGAAGGCCGCCTTGTAAGGCGGCCTTCAAGTCGTTGAAAGCGACAGATCAGATTGCCAGATCTTCGGGCTGCTTCCCTTCGGCCAAAGCCGCTATGAACCAACGCGGCTTGCGGCCACGGCCAGACCAAGTATCGGATTTGTCAGCAGGATTGGCATATTTTGCGCTTGCAGGAGCACGGCGGCGCACCACGGGAGCACCCGTGAGTTCTTCAAGATCGAAACCTTTTGCCCGGGCGAATTCGTGCAGTTCCGCGAGGGCTTCCTTTTTCTTGCGATCTTCGAAGGTCGCAATCGCCTTCGCTACTTGGGATTGAAGATCCTTCAACTCTTTAAGCGACAGGCTGTTCAGGTTTTCCACGGGGCTATTCCTTCTTGGTTCCCGACGAATTACTAGGATTAGTCGGAAAGAAACACAAGATGTCTAATTCTATTTCGGACTGCGTTTGGCCAGAATGCGCTGAAGCGTACGCCGATGCATCGAAAGCCTGCGCGCCGTTTCCGATACATTGCGATCGCACATTTCATAGACCCGCTGAATGTGCTCCCAACGCACACGATCAGCCGACATCAGGTTCTCGGGCAATGTCGGGAGCGCCTCATCACGCGCCAAAAGCGCATTCATCACATCGTTGGCGTCCGCTGGCTTCGAAAGGTAATCAATCGCGCCAATCTTGACGGCCGCAACTGCGGTGGCAATTGCCCCATAGCCGGTCAACACCACCACCCGGCAATCTGGCCGCCGGGCGTGCAAAGCCTCGACCACATCAAGTCCATTGCCGTCGCCCAGCCGCAAATCAACCACGGCATAGGCCGGTGGCCGAGCGTTGGCGATGGCTTTTCCCGCTTCGACGCTTTCAGCCGTTTCGGTTTGAAACCCCCGTTTGTCCATTGCTTTGGCCAGACGCTTCACAAAGGCCTCATCGTCATCGACCAGAAGCAGGGTGCGATCCGGTCCGATTTCGGGTGCTGTCTCTTCCGCCAATTTCTCCCCCCCTGCAGCCTTCTTAAATCGGCGGCCAGTCCCCTACGCTAGCCTAGCTTGCCTTCAGGAAACAAGCAGTCCTGTCCGCGATTTCTTGCGCAGTGGCGTCTCGTTGGAAGAAATCGGCAAATCCGGTCTTGGGCAACATAAGGTAAGTCATGGTCGTGTGGTCAACCGTGTAGCCGGGATCGCGTTTTTCGGGCAGCTGGTAGTAAACCTTGTAGGCCTTGGCGGCGGCGGCCACCTGCGCCTCGGTTCCGGTCAGCGCCGTCAGATGGCTGAAGTTGCTGACATAATCAGCAAGGACTTGGGGCGTATCCCGGGCCGGATCGACCGAAATGAAAACCGGAGTCACCTCAAGCCCCTTCTTTGCCAGAATATCTGCAGCTTCGGCATTGCGTGCGTTGTCCAGCGGGCAAACGTCCGGGCAAGAGGCATAGCCGAAATAGACCAGAGACGGCTTCGCCAGCACCGTGGTATCAGTCACCGCAGCCCCCGTCGTGTCCACCAGGGAAAACGGGCCGCCAATCTGGCCACCCGCAACGGCAGCCCCACGGCAATTGGCAAATGCATCGGCACCCCGGCCCCGGATTGCCGTGTAGATCAACGGCGAGCCGATCAGACCCGCAAGCACGATCACTCCGATCCCCACGTATATCTTTGACATGTAAGCCTCCGTTGCGGTCATCCATTGATCAGACCTGTGCGCCTCAATAACAATGCGTGACGCAAGGGGCGAGGGTGGATGTCGATGACTTACGCAGATGTGCATCCGGGGTTCCGCTATGTTCACGGCGATTGGGTGCGGTTGCGCACCCTGACCGCGCTGCGCTGGGTGGCGATTCTTGGGCAACTGATCGTCCTGATCGCGACAGCCTACTATTTTGACCTGGTGCTGCCACGTGGCCCATGCGCCATGGCCATCGGCGCCTCGATTGCGCTCAACATCGGGCTGTCGCTGGTATTCCCGATCAACAAGCGTCTCGCAGACCACGAGGCCATGTTGCTGCTGTTGTTCGACCTGACTCAGATGGTTTTCCTGATCGCGGTGACTGGTGGCCTCAGCAACCCGTTCGCATTGCTGGTGATCGTGCCCGTCACCATCTCGGCCTCGGCGCTGGAGTTGAAGTCGACGGTGTTCTTGGGTGGGCTGACGATCCAGTTGGTGACCGCCATCGCCTTCATCTACAAACCCCTGCGCTTCACCAGTGGCGCCATGCTGAGCCTGCCCATGCAATTCGAGACGGGTTACTGGCTGGCCATCGTCACCGGGACGGTCTTTCTGGCCGCCTACTCTCGCCGGATTGCCGTGGAAATGCGGGCGATGTCGGATGCCCTTCTGGCCGCGCAAATGGCCTTGGCCCGTGAACAGGAGCTGACCGATCTTGGCGGGGTCGTGGCGGCAGCAGCCCATGAATTGGGAACGCCACTGGCAACGATCAAGATGGTCGCCGCCGAGTTGATTGACGAGTTGGAAGGCCAGACCAGCCTGCAGGATGACGCCAAGTTGATCCGGGCCCAAGCGGATCGCTGCCGGGATATCCTGCGCTCCATGGGGCGGGCCGGGAAAGATGATCTTTTCATGCGTCAGGCACCCCTGATCGCCGTCGTCCGCGAAGCCGCCGAACCGCACATGGACCGCGGCAAGGCGGTGATTTTCAACGACCAGATTGGCGCACCGTTTCAGCCGACGATCCTGCGGCGACCCGAGGTGATCCACGGGATTCGCAACCTCATTCAGAACGCCGTCGATTTTGCGACCTCGACCGTTTGGGTTGATTTGGAATGGACGGGGCAACAGATTCGCATCCGTATTGTAGATGATGGCGCGGGTTATCCACCTCAACTGATCCATCGGATCGGCGATCCATTCGTCCGCCAGCGCCGCGAACCGCAACAAGACGGCCTGCGTCCGGAATATGAAGGGATGGGCCTTGGCCTATTCATTGCCAAGACACTGCTGGAACGCTCCGGTGCGGCTTTGACCTTCGCCAATGCAACCGATCCATTTCTGGCAGCCTACGAACGCCCTGATCGGTGCGGTGCCGTTGTAGAGGTTGTCTGGCCGGAAGCCGAACTTCTCGCCCCTCCGGATTCGGGAATCGGAGAAAACAAGCGCAATCGCGTTTGAGTTTGCCGTAAAAGGGCCGGATCCCGGCAAGTGCTTAACCGTTCATTAACCTGCTCCGCTTTAGGTTGCAGGGGTAAGAACGGGAGTTGTGCCATGCAGATCAACTGGATGCTGGAGCTTGACCTGCTTATCATGGCGCTGGGGGCCGCTACGGTGGCCCTGGTGGCGATGGTGTATTTTGAACGGCACCATAATCGGCGGCCGGTGACAGTCTTTACCGAAGACACCTCTGCCACAGTCTACCTGTTTGACGGCGACGTGCTGATTGACAGCACGCCCTCGGCTCGCGCCCTTCTGGCGGCCAGTCAGGTTCATGGCACGGCCTGGACAAAGCTGATGACCTATCTAGCACCCCATTTCGCCGACCTGGAGGCGAAATTGCTTCGCTTGCCTTATGAGGGGGCGCTGACCCTTGCCTCGGCGCCCACCCGGGGTAATCCCCTGTTGCTGCAGGCCGAACAGCGCGGTGGACTGACCCGCCTCGTTCTTGCTGATCCCAGCCGAGAAGATCTTTCCATCGGGCAGGACCTGATGGCCCAGCGCGCCATGCAGGAAGAACTTGACCTGCTGCGCGACACCATCGCCCGCGCCCCGGTTCTGATGTGGAGAGAGCGGTCCAATGGCGACATCATCTGGGCCAACGCCGCCTACATGCTGCGCGCCACCGATGTCCTGGACAAGGGGCTGGACCTGACTTGGCCCCTGCCCCGGCTGTTTGAACGGCAAGCCAGCGCCCAGGGCATCACCGGGCAACGCCAAAAGCTAACCCCACGCGATGCAAAGCCGGTGTGGTATGAATTGACGGGCTTTGCAGACGGCGAAGAACGGCTGATCTTTGCCACGGGTGCAGACTCTGCCGTCCATGCTGAAACCGCCTTGCGCGATTTCATGTTGACGCTGACAAAGACCTTCGCCCACTTGCATGTCGGCTTGGCCATCTTTGACAAACAGCGCCAGCTGGTGCTTTTCAATCCCGCCTTGATGGACCTGACCGGCCTGCCGGCCGATTTCCTGTCCATGCGGCCCTCGCTGCTGTCGGTGCTGGATGGCATGCGCGACCGTAACATGATTCCCGAACCCAAGGACTATCGCGGTTGGCGCCGCCAACTGATGGAGATGGAGCGTGCCGCCGCCTCGGGCCTGTACGAGGAAACCTGGAGCCTGCCCGGAGGTCAGACCTACCGTGTGATCGGCCGCCCCCATCCCAATGGCGCACTGGCCCTGATGATTGATGACATCTCTGGTGAAATGTTGCGGACGCGTCGGTTCCGGGCAGATCTTGAACTTAGCCAATCCGTGATTGACGAGGTTGACGAGGCGATTGCCGTATTCTCGCCCGCCGGCCAGCTGGTCATTTCCAACACGGCCTATGCGCGGTTGTGGGGCGGTGATCCGGCAGCCAATCTGTCGGACGAAACCCTTCGCTCGCTGTCCGTGCGCTGGAGGATGCAGTGCTCTCCCAGCCCGGTCTGGGCGGATCTGGAGGATTTCGCCTCCAACCCCGGGGACCGCGCGCAATGGAAAGCAGAGGTGCGCCGGCTTGACGGCCGCCTGATCGACTGCCGCTTTGCGCCCTTGTCAGGCGGGGCCACGATGACCGCCTTCCGTCTGCGGGATGCCGGAACTGGCCCCAAGGCGGTTTTTGCCGGCACGACGCTGAAGAGGGCATAACAGGCGATTCCAACCGGCCCGAAGCTCGGCTAAGGTCAGGGCATGAACGCGCCCCTGATCCTTGACCTGCCGACTGAAGATGACACAACCCGGCTTGGCCAGGCCTTGGCCGCCAATCTGGTGGCCGGCGATGTGGTGTTGCTGGATGGCCCGATTGGCGCCGGGAAGTCCCACCTTGCCCGGGCTTTTATCCGGGCCAGGCTGGGGGAGGATGAGGATGTTCCTTCGCCAACCTTCACCCTTGTGCAAACCTATCCCGGCAACCCAGATATATGGCACGCGGACCTGTATCGCCTGACCCACCCCGATGAAGTGCTGGAACTGGGTCTGGAAGATGCCTTTTCCACCGCGATCTGCCTCATCGAATGGCCCGACCGGCTGGGCAGCATCCTGCCAGGCAACCCCCTGCGGCTGAGGCTGGAAACATGGGGCGAAGGCCGGCGCGCCACCCTTTGGCCTGGCAACCGCACCGAGTTTGCATCCAGACTGACCGCAGGGCTGCGGACCCTGGCCATGGATGCCTTTGTGCAAACCGCCGGTTGGGCGCAAGCCCTGCGCGTGCCCTTGGCCGGAGACGCCTCTGCCCGCCGATATGAACGACTCAGGATGGGTCCACATACCGCGATCCTGATGGATGCCCCACCCGGGCAGGCGGACTCGGTGACAGATTTCGTCAGGATCGACAGGCATCTGCGGTCCCTGGGACTATCGGCCCCCCAGATCCGGACTCAGGACATTCCGCATGGTTTTCTCCTGCTGGAGGACTTTGGTGACGGACTTTATCCGTCGCTGATCGACAGCAATCCCGCTTGTGAGGGCCTGCTTTACCAAGCCGCAACCGATGTCTTGCTTCATCTGCAAAGCCAGCCTCCCGCGTCCGATTTGCCCGATCTGACGGTACAGGATTGGGCCGAGGCAGCGGGTTTCGCGATCGACTGGTACCGCAAAGGGGTTCTGGGCGACACGAAAGGCAAAGAGGACTGCGTCTCTGTTCTGGCACAAACTCTGGCACAGCACGCGGACGGCCCGCGCGTGATGATCCTGCGCGACTACCACGCGGAAAACCTCCTCTGGCTACCAGAGCGGCAGGACCTTGCCCGCGTTGGACTTCTGGATTTCCAACTCGCCCAGTTGGGTCAGCCCGGCTATGATCTGGTTTCCCTGCTTCAAGACGCCCGGCGCGCCGTGCCGGAAGCCATCGAAGCCGCCATGGTGCACCGTTTCGCCACAAGGCAGGGCGCCGAACTTGCCCAATTTCAGGCGGCCTATGCCGCATTGGGGGCCCAAAGGGCCTTGCGCATTCTTGGCATCTTCGCGCGGCTTTGCCTCAAAGACGGCAAACGTCGCTATACCGCCTTGATCCCGCGGGTCTGGGCTCACTTGCAGCGCAATCTGTCGCATCCGGCGTTGAGCGGATTGCAAGCAGTCTGTGGCAAGCTTTTGCCAGCCCCCTCCCCCGAAGCTTTGGAAAAACTGGAGGCTCAATGCGGCGCTTTCCGGTAATGGTATTTGCAGCAGGCTTTGGCACGAGAATGGGCGACCTGACCAGACATCGACCGAAGCCTTTGATCCGGGTGGCCGGCAAGGCGTTGCTGGACCATGCGCTGGACCTGTGCACGGACGATCTGGTCACGCGAAAGGTTGTGAACCTGCACTATCTTGGCGACCAGATCGCTCAACATCTGCAGGGCCATGACATTGCGTTAAGCCATGAAGATCCCATTCTCGAAACCGGCGGAGGCTTGCGCGCTGCGTTGCCCTTGTTGGGCAAGGGGCCCGTGATGGTGCTGAACAGCGACGCCGTCTGGACGGGGACAAATCCGCTTGAAGAACTCGCCGCGGCTTGGGATGAAGAGAAGATGGATGCCTTGTTGCTGGTGGCCGAGGTCAAGGATGCCACGGGACACAAGGGAACCGGCGATTTCAGGAGTGATGCCGAAGGGCGTCTGAAACGGGCAAATGGCGCCCCGGGAGTGGTTTATTTGGGGGCGCAGATCCTGCGGACCGAAGGTTTGGCGGATGTGTCGCAGAAGGTCTTCTCGCTCAACCTTCTTTGGGATCAGCTGATTGCGCGGGGGCGTGTCTTCGGGCTGGTCCACAAAGGCGGATGGTGCGACGTCGGACGACCCGAGTCCATTGCCCTAGCAGAGGCGATGTTGCATGGCTGACAAGGTCTTCGCTCTGCCGCCCGGTGTCGATTTTGCCACCGAACTGGTGCGCGGCTTACAGGCCCGCTTGCAGGACCAACCGCCCGAGGCGATGGCCAAGGTCACACTATACCTCAACAGCCAGCGGATGCGCCGTCGCGCGACAGAGGTCTTTGTGCAGGGCCATGCCAGTTTTCTGCCGCGCATGTTCGTCCTGTCAGACCTTGCCAGCCATCCCATCCTTGCCGATCTGGCACAGCCGTCCAGCCCCCTGCGCCGCCAACTGGATCTGGCGCGCCTGATCGACCGTTTGTTGCAGGCGCAACCCGATCTGGCCCCGCGTGCAGCCCTGTTCGACCTTGCCAAGAGCCTTGGGCTTCTCCTGGACGAGATGCAGGATGAAGGGGTGGCGGCAGAAACGATTGCCACGCTCGACGTCTCGGGCCATTCCGAACATTGGGCGCGGACGCAGGCTTTCCTGCGCATCGTCGCGCCGATCATGGAGGCGCAGGATGGTCCGGCGCGTCACCGCATCGCCTCGGCGCGCTTGGCACAGGTTTGGCGGGCCAATCCGCCGCAGGGCCTGGTGATCATCGCGGGTTCCACCGGCTCACGCGGGCCGGTCGCGCTGTTGATGAAGGCCGTGGCAGGCCTGCCGCAAGGGATGCTGGTTGTGCCCGGATACGACCCTGACATGCCCGAAACAGTCTGGGCGCAGATGGATGATGCCCTGACGGCCGAGGATCATCCGCAATACCGCTACCGTCGCCTGATGGATCAGTTGGGCCTGCCCCCTTCGGACATCAGGCCGTGGACGCCGAAGGCGCCGCATGACCCGGCCCGGAACAAACTCGTCTCGCTATCGTTGCGCCCCGCTCCGGTCACGGATCAATGGCTGGTCGAAGGCCAAGCCCTGCCGGATCTGGTTGAAGCCACCCGCCAAATGACCCTGATCAAGGCCGCCAACCCCCGGGCCGAGGCGCTGACGCTGGCCCTTATCCTGCGCCGGGCGGTGTCGATTGGCCAGAAGGCGGCTCTGGTGACGCCAGACCGCAATCTCGCCCGGCGGATCGAGGCGCAACTGGATCGTTGGGGCATTCTGCCCGACGATTCCGCTGGGGTTCCGCTGGCGCTTTCCGCACCCGGCCGCCTGTTGCGCCACATCGCCCGCGCATTTGAGGCTCCGCTGACGGCTGATGTGCTGATGACGCTGCTGAAGCATCCTTTGGCCGGAAGTGGCGGGACCCGGGGCGTTCACCTGTTGCTGACCCGTGATCTGGAACTGGAATTGCGCCGGAAGGGACCTGCGTTCCCGAATGCCGCGTTTCTTTTGGCATGGTCCGAAGCGCGAAAAGAGCCGGAAGCGGCCGCCTGGGGCACAGCCATGGCGCAGGTCTTGACGCTTTTGGCCTCACCGCCGGCCGTAAGGCTGGCCGACCATATCTCCCGCCAGCGTGCCGCCGTCGAAGCCTTGGCACGGGGCACCGCTGAAAATGGCGCGGGGGAGTTGTGGGCGCAGGAACCCGGCGTCGCTGCGGCCAAGCTGATGGACCTGTTGGCACGCGAATCCGATCATGAAGGGGCGCTGTCGCCTGCCGACTACCGGATGTTGTTTGAAGGCCTGATCGCCAAAGAAGAAGTTCGCAGCCCGGTTACCGGCCACCCGCTTGTGGCTTTCCATGGTCCGCGCGAAGCGCGCGAGGTTGATGCCGATCTGGTCATCCTGGCCGGTTTGAACGAGGGCACCTGGCCTGCAGCCTCGGACCCGGACCCCTGGCTGAACCGCAGGATGCGCAAGGATGCGGCCCTGCTCTTGCCGGAACGGCAGATTGGCCTGTCTGCGCATGACTATCAGCAGGCAGTTGCGGCCCCCAAGGTCATCCTGTCGCGCGCCCTGCGCGATGCCGAGGCCGAAACGGTTCCCTCGCGCTGGCTGAACCGTCTGTGCAACCTGATGGCCGGCCTGCCTGGCAAACGCGGCGATGAGGCGCTGCGGCAGATGGAGGCGCGGGGACTGGCATGGCTGGACCGGGCCGCCAAGCTGGAACGCCCCGAAGGCGTGCTGGATAGCGGCCTGAAGCCCGCCATGCGCCCCCGCCCCGCCCCGCCGGTGGCAGCGCGCCCGAAGGAATTGGCGCTGACCCGGATCAGAACCCTGATCCGCGATCCCTATGCCATCTATGCGCAATATATCCTGCGTCTCAAACCACTCGACCCGTTGCGTCCCCAGCCAGATTCCCGGGATCGTGGCACGGCGCTGCACCGTATTCTGGAACGCTTTGTGCGTGAAAGGCCCACAACAGAGACACAACAGGAAAGTCGCGCCCGGCTTTTGAGCATCGGCGCCGATGTGCTGGCCGAGGAAACCCCCTTCCCTTCGGCGCGCACCCTTTGGCTGGCCCGGCTGGAACGTGCGGCGGATCATTTCCTTTATCAAGATCAGAAACATGGCGGGCACGCCCTGCAGGTCGAATCCAAAGGCCGCACCAAGGTAGAAGGCACCGATTTTACCTTGTCCGGCACCCCGGACCGGATTGACGTTCTTCCCGATGGCCGCCTGCATCTGATCGACTACAAGACCGGCACGCCGCCGACCAAGGCGCAGCAGACAGTGTTCGACCTGCAACTTCACCTTGCCGCCGCTATGGCTGAACGGGGCGGGTTCACACCGCATCCGATAGAGGTAGCTCTGATCAGCTATATAGGTCTGGGCGCGGGCGAAAAGGTCGAGGAGACGCCGCTGACACCCGAGGATATCACCGCGATCTGGGATCGATTTGTGGCACTGATCAAGGCCTATTCCGATCCGGCGACAGGTTACACCGCACGCCGGGCCGTGTTCGATACGCGCTACCCCGGGGATTATGATCACCTCGCCCGGTTTGGCGAATGGGACATGACGGACCGCGCCGAAACCATCAAGGTGGGCCAAGATGACCCCGCGTGAAGCCATTTCGGCCCAAGTGACCGCAGCCGATCCGGCGGCGTCGACATGGCTGTCGGCCAACGCCGGCTCTGGCAAGACGCGGGTGCTGACCGACCGGGTTGCCCGTCTGCTTCTGGCCGATGTCGAACCGCAGCGCATCCTGTGCCTGACCTACACCAAGGCCGCCGCGACCGAGATGCAGAACCGACTGTTCCAGCGTTTGGGCGAATGGGCAATGATGCCAGACGCGCGCCTGACGGCGGCCCTGGCCGAACTTGGTGAGTTGGTCAAGCTTGACGCCGCGCATCTGTCGCGCGCGCGCCGCCTGTTTGCCCGCGCCATCGAGACGCCGGGCGGCTTGCGCATCCAAACCATCCACAGTTTCTGCGCCAGCCTGCTGAGGCGCTTTCCGCTGGAAGCCGGGGTGTCACCCAACTTCGTCGAACTGGACGAACGCGCCGCCCGCCTGTTGCGGCAGGATATTCTGGAGGAAATGGCCGACACGACCGCGACCGAAGCCGTGCGGCAAGCCGCGCTGGTCTTTCAAGGCGACGATTTCACCAGCCTGATGGAGGAGGTCGCCGGCTACCCTGATGGCTTTTCGGGCTCTGTTCCAGCGATTTTGGGGCTACCCGCCGGCGAGAGCGTCGCTCGGGTGTTGGCAGACGTCTTTCTGGGCGATGAGGCGGACGTTCTGCGGACCTTGTTGCCAGCTCTCGCCTTGGGAGGGGCCAACGACAACAAGGCCGCGGACAAGCTGCGGGGAATTGACCTTTCGTACCCTGATCTGGCGACGCTGGAGCGGTTGGAGGGTGTGTTTCTGTTCGGTTCCGGCCCGCGGGCCGGGTTGGCCAAGATTGGCGACTTTCCCACCAAAGCCACACGGGGCAAGATCGCCGACCTGATGCCCCGGCTGGACAATCTGATGGGCCGCGTGGAACTGGCCCGAAGCCGTCGTCAAACCTTGCAGGCGGCCGAGAAGACCGAAGCCATCCACCGCTTCGCCCATGCTTTCTTGCCGGTGTATCGGAACCGCAAAGCCGCGCAGGGGTTGCTTGACTTTGACGACCTGATCGCCCGCGCCCGCCATCTGTTGTCCGCGCCTTCGGTGGCGGCTTGGGTCCTGTTTCGGCTTGACGGTGGCATCGACCACGTTCTGGTGGACGAGGCGCAAGACACCTCCCCCAGTCAGTGGGATGTGATCGGTCTTTTGACCGCCGAATTCACGGCGGGCGAAGGATCACGCCCAGGGGGACGCACCCTGTTTGTGGTGGGTGACAAAAAACAGTCGATCTACTCTTTCCAAGGCGCGGATGTGGCAGCCTTCGACCAGAAACACATCGAATTCGAGGGTCGGTTCACCGCCGCCCGTCAGACGTTTCAGACCCTGCCGTTGCAATATTCCTTCCGATCCTCTCCGGCGATCCTGACTCTTGTGGATGCCGCACTGGGGGGCCTTTCGCCCGAAGCTTTGGGCGCGACCGTCAGCCACAGCGCTTGCTTCCCGGACCTGCCGGGTCGCGTCGATCTTTGGCCTCTGATCGAGGCGGACGAGGAGAAGGACGATATCCATTTCGAAGACCCGGTCGATCTGATCCGCGCGACCCATCCCGTAGCCCAGTTGGCCGACCGGATTTCTACTGAAATAGAGACACTTTTGTCCAGCGGAACCCAGATCACCACGCGGCAAGGACCGCGCCCTGTCCATGCCGGTGACTTTCTGATCCTCGTGCAGACCCGGGGTTCGCTGTTCGCGGAAATCATCCGCGCCTGCAAGGCCCGGGGCCTGCCGATTGCCGGGGCCGACCGCTTGAAACTGGGTGAGGAGATGGCGGTCAAAGACCTGGTGGCCCTGTTGTCCTTCCTCGCCACGCCTGAGGATGATCTGTCGCTTGCGGCGCTGCTTCGCTCCCCTCTGATTGGGATCAGCGAGGCGGAACTCTACACCCTTGCCCATGGTCGCCCCGGGTATCTGTGGGAAAAGTTGCGCAATCTTGATCACCGCGCCGTGCCGATCCTGACGGACCTGCGCAATCAGGTCGATTATCTTCGCCCGTTTGATTTGTTGGAACGCGTATTGGTCCGCCACGACGGTCGTCGCCGCCTTATCGCCCGGTTGGGGCAAGAGGCGGAAGATGCCATCGACGAACTGCTGAATCAGGCTCTGGCCTACGAACGCACTGCGGTGCCAAGTCTTACAGGGTTTCTGTCGTGGCTTGAGGCGGACTCGGTGCAGGTCAAGCGCCAGGCCGATGGGGCGGGCGACAAGATCAGGGTGATGACGGTGCACGGCGCCAAAGGGCTGGAGGCCGAGATCGTCATCCTGCCCGACACAGCGGACCGCAACCCGCAGGAACGCGATCAGCTTTACGAAGATCCGGCCGGTCAAATGCTTTGGAAGACGCCGAAAGACGAAAGCCCGCCAATCATCGCGGCTTTGCGGCAGCGCAAACAGGCCCGCGAAGCCGAGGAGAACCTGCGCCTGCTTTACGTCGCCCTGACCCGGGCGCGGTGTTGGTTGATTGTCGCGGGTGCCGGAAAGGCAACAAAGGACGGCGCTTGGCACCGGATCGTTGCCCACGGCATGGCGAAGCTGACAACGGTGCCAGTGGCGAATGGCATGCGCTATGACTGCGGTCAGTGGCCGGCACCTCTGGCCCGGACTGAGCCCATCAAAAAGCCGGAGCCAGCCGCCGAAGACTGGATGTTCCTTCCGACAGAAAGGCCCGCGAAAACGACCCTTTCGCTGTCCCCGTCTGACCTCGGCGGAGCAAAGGCATTGCCCGGCGCAGGGGACGACAGCGAAATAGCAAAGGCCCGTGGAACCGCCTTGCATCTGTTGCTGCAGCACTTGCCGGACCACGGCGAAGAGACATGGGTCTCAATTGCCAGCCATCTGGTTGGGGATCAGGCCTTGGATCTGCTGCCACAGGCGCGCAGCCTGCTGACGCATCCGGCCTTGAAACAGCTTTTCGGGCCGGAGTCTTTGTCGGAAGTGCCGCTGACCGCGCCGTGGAGGGGGCAGCGCCTATTGGGAACCATTGATCGTCTGGTCCTTGCGCCACACCTTCTTGCTGTAGACTTCAAAAGCAACCGGACGGTCCCCCAGACGGTCGAAGCCGTACCAGAGGGCATTCTGCGCCAGATGGGCGCCTATCAGCACATGCTGGAGACCCTTTATCCCGAACGCCCCGCAGACCTTGCCATCTTGTGGACTGAAACGGCCACCCTGATGCCACTCCCCCCCGATATGCTGAGGGCGGCGCTTGGTCGCGCCACGATTGATGGTGTCAGCAACCCTTGACGTCAGCCCCCCTCGCCCATAGGTTCAAAGGCCGAAATCCCTAGGAGAACCATCATGGGCGCTGCAACCGTTGCCGTGACCGATTCCACCTTCGACAAGGAAGTCCGCCAATCCACCGTCCCGGTGGTTGTCGATTTCTGGGCGGAGTGGTGCGGCCCCTGCCGTCAAATTGGCCCGGCTCTGGAAGAGCTGGCCGCTGAATACGGCGGTAAAGTGAAGATCGTGAAGATCAACGTGGACGAGAATCCCGATAGCCCGGCAGCCTTGGGCGTGCGTGGCATCCCGTCGCTGTTCCTGTTCAAGGACGGCCAGGTCGCCTCGAACAAGGTTGGTGCGGCGCCGAAAGCCGCCCTGAAGAACTGGATCGACTCCTCCATCTGACGTGTAAACATGGCTTCAATGGGGCGCCTTCGGGCGCCCTTTTCGTTTGCCCCGCTCTCCCCCATATTGGCACAAACGGAGGCTTACATGTCTGACGATAAATTCCCCGGCTGGCACGGCACGACAATTCTGGCGGTTCGCAAAGGGGGCGAGGTTGTGGTGGCGGGTGACGGGCAGGTCAGTCTGGGCCAGACCGTAATCAAGGGCACTGCACGCAAGGTGCGCAGGCTTTCCCCGGGGGGCAAGGATGTGGTCTGCGGCTTTGCGGGTTCCACGGCAGATGCCTTCACCCTGCTGGAACGGTTGGAGAAAAAGCTGGAGGCCGCGCCCGGCCAACTGGCCCGCGCCTGTGTCGATCTGGCGAAAGACTGGCGGATGGACAAATATCTGCGCAACCTTGAAGCCATGCTGATCGTCACCGATGGCGAGGGACTTTACGTTCTGACTGGCGCCGGCGACGTGCTGGAGCCCGAGCATGACGTGACCGCGATCGGATCGGGCGGCAACTACGCCCTCGCCGCTGCGCGCGCCCTGATGGACAGCGACCTGCCGGCCGAGGTGATTGCCCGCAAGGCCATGGCGATTGCGGCGGATATCTGCGTCTATACCAACGGCAACCTGACGGTGGAGAAGATCCGCAAATAGGCAGTCCGTCACCGGGGAGGGGAGCGGATGGATACAGAGTTTGACGCCCGCTGTGCGGCCCTTCTGGGCAGCATCGGTCTTTGTAACCCCAGCGACGTGTCAGAGGTGCGCCGACTGACTGGCGGGGTCGCATCCGACATAGCGGCGGTGTCTTTCGGCGGGCGCACGGTTTGCGTCAAATTCGCCCTGTCCAAGCTGAAGGTGGCGCAGGATTGGTTTGCGCCTGTGCATCGGGGGCGGGCAGAATTCGCCTGGCTGAACGTCGCGGGTACGACCGTTCCCGGGACGGCGCCGATTCTTTATGGCTGGTCTTCGCGGGAAAACGGATTTGCGATGGAATACGTCGCCGGTCCGCAGGTTTACTTGTGGAAATCCGCTCTTCTGCAGGGCGCCGCACCAAAGGGCGAGGCGGCGGCGGTGGCTGACGCCTTGGGCCAGATCCACGCGGCCTCCACCGAGCCGGGCTTTGACATCACCCCCTTCGACAATGCCGATGACTTTGACGCGATCCGGCTGGAGCCCTATCTGCGCTTCACGGCCACGCGCCATCCGGCCTTGGCGTCTGGGTTGGTGGCGATGGCGGATGCAACCAAGGCCAGCCGCAAGGCGCTGGTGCATGGCGATGTCAGCCCCAAGAACATCCTGTTCCGGGCGGGACACCCGATCATCCTTGACGCCGAATGCGCCACGATGGGGGATCCGGCCTTTGACGTGGCGTTTTGCTTGAACCACCTGATCCTGAAATCCGTCCACCTGCCCTTGCGGCGGGATGCGCTGCGTGCAGAGGTTCTTCAGTTCTGGTCGACTTACGTCCGCCACGTGTCGTGGGAAGCCGCTGCCGATCTGGAATGCCGCGTCGCAGCCCTGCTGCCAGCGTTGATGCTGGCCCGCGTCGACGGGAAATCCCCGGTGGAATATCTGACCGATCCGGCCCGGGTACAGGTGCGCGAAGCCGCCGTAGCCTTGATCGTCAGGCCAGAAGACGCTCTCGCAAGCCTGCTCAATCGCCTGCCAGAAGGACCAGCCGCATGACACAGTCCACGATTGCCAGGGTGCAGGCGCGCCGGGTCTGGGACAGCCGGGGCAATCCCACGGTGGAGGTTGAGGTCACGACCACCTCGGGCAAGCTGGGCCGCGCCATTGCACCAGCCGGCGCGTCGCGCGGGACACGCGAGGCCGCGGACCTGCGGGATGGCGGAGCTAAGCTGGGCGGGATGGATGTGCAAGCCGCCGTCGCCAACGTGAACCGGGTGATTGGCCCCGCGCTGATCGGGATGGATCCCCGGGACCAGGCGGCGGTGGATGGCGTGCTGATCGCGCTGGATGGCACCGTCCTTAAATCAAAGCTGGGCGGCAATGCCGTCGTGGCGACCTCTTTGGCCGTTCTGCATGCCGGCGCGGCGGTTCAAGGCCTGCCGCTTTGGCGGCATGTCGCTGACATCAGTGACCAAACTCCCAGCCTTCCCCTGCCGGAAATCCAGATCTTCGGCGGGGGGGCGCACGCCAGTCGCCGCGTCGACGTTCAGGATTTCATGGTCATGGTCCCCGGTGCCAGCAGTTTCGCCGAGGTGATGGAGGTGACGTCGGAAATCTACCGCGCTGCCGGGGCCATCATGAAAGGCCGAGGCCATTCCATTGGCGTCGCGGATGAGGGTGGCTGGTGGCCGGTCTTTGACAGCACCGAACAGGCGCTGGATACCCTGATGCAGGCCATCGAAGCCACCGGGGAAAAGCCCGGAGACCGCGTTGTCATCTCGCTGGACATTGCTGCCTCTGAATTTGGCAGGAATGGCCGCTATCGGCTGGCACTTGAAAACCGCGATCTGGACCGCGACCAGATGATTTCCCTTCTGGGCCGCTGGCTGGACACTTACCCCATCGCGTCCATCGAAGATCCCTTGGCCGAGGATGATCCGGACGGCATGGCGGCCTTCACCCAAGCTTACGGCAACCGGGTGCAGATCATCGGTGACGACTACTTTGTGACAAATGCCCGCCTCGTCAACGCTGCCGCCAAGGCGGGGGCCTGCAATGCGGTGCTGATCAAGGTCAATCAGGCCGGCACGGTGACGGAATCGACGCTGTGCATGGCAACCGCGCAAGCGGCGGGGTACCGTTCCATCGTTTCCGCCCGCTCCGGCGAGACCGAGGACACCTCGATCAGCCACCTCGCGGTGGGATTGAATGCCGGCCAACTGAAGGTCGGTTCCATCACCCGGTCAGAACGTATGGCCAAATGGAACGAATGCCTGCGGATCGCCGAAGTTTTGCCCGCCAATGCCTTTGTCGGCGGTGCGCCGCTGGCGGACACTTGGTGGGGCCGCGCAAGCCGCGTTCCCTGTTCGACCTGATCTTGTTAGGCTCTCTCAAACACATGAACCCAAAGGCCCCGCGATGAACACTTATGATTATACCGACAAAGTGGCCGTGATCACCGGCGCTGCAAATGGGATCGGAGCAGCCGTCGCCGAACGCATGGTCCGGTCGGGCGCCAAGGTGGCGATCTGGGATATGGACATCACCGCACCCGAGGCGAAGGTCTCCGGCCTGCCCGACGCCGCACGCCTGTTCGTGCAGGTTGATGTCAGCGATGAAGCCAGCGTTGCAGCGGCCCTGACCGAGACCGAGGCCGCCTTTGGCAAGGTCGATGTCCTGGTCAACAGCGCCGGCATCGCGGGCCCGACCGGACCTTTGGCCAAATACGACACAGCCATGTGGCGCAAGATCCTTGCCATCAACCTCGACGGGACCTTTCTGTGCTGCAAGGCTGTCACCCCCGGCATGATGGCGCGCAATTATGGGCGGATCGTCAACATCGCCTCCATCGCAGGAAAAGAAGGCAACCCGAACGCCTCGGCCTATTCTGCCTCAAAGGCCGGCGTGATCGCCCTGACCAAGTCGTTGGGCAAGGAACTTGCCGGGCATGACATCGCCGTCAACTGCGTCACCCCTGCCACCGCCAAGACGCGCATTCTGGAGCAGGTGTCCCAGGAATTCATCGACTATATGCTGTCGAAAATCCCCCGTGGCCGCTTCGTCACCGTCGAGGAGATTGCAAGCATGATCCTGTGGATCGCCTCGGCCGAGAATTCCTTCACCACAGGCTCGACCTTCGACCTGTCCGGTGGACGCGCGACCTATTGACCTGCCATTTGGGACATCACCATGTCTGACCTGACCCCACGCGAAATCGTCTCGGAACTTGATCGTTTCATCATCGGCCAGCGCGATGCCAAGCGCGCCGTGGCTGTGGCCCTGCGCAACCGGTGGCGCAGGAAACAGTTGGGCGACGACCTGCGCGATGAGGTTTACCCGAAGAACATCCTGATGATCGGGCCGACGGGTGTGGGCAAAACCGAAATCGCCCGCCGTCTGGCGCGCCTGGCCAAAGCACCGTTCCTGAAGGTGGAAGCCACCAAGTTCACCGAGGTCGGCTATGTCGGCCGCGACGTCGACAGCATCATCCGCGATCTGGTCGATGTGGCCCTCGTCGAAACCCGCGCCCGCATGCGCGAGGAGGTGCGCGCCAAGGCCCAGAAAGCGGCGGAGGAGCGGGTGGTGGAAGCCCTTGCCGGCAAAGATGCGCGCGAACAGACGCGCGAGATGTTCCGAGGCAAGCTTAGGCGCGGCGAACTCGACGACACGCTGATCGAACTCGATATCGAGGAGCCCAGCCCTTCCATGCCTATGATGATGGGCGGGCAGGGCATGGAAATGCAGATGCAAGGCCTGCAGGACCTGTTCAAGGCGTTTGGCAGCCGCACCAAGAAGAAGAAGGTCACGGTCGCCGACAGTTATGACCTGCTCTTGGGGCAGGAAGCCGACAAACTGCTGGATGACGAGGCGGTCAAGGCTGCAGCTCTGGAAGCTGTTCAACAAAGCGGGATCGTATTTCTGGATGAAATCGACAAGATCTGCGCCCGCGCGGAAACCCGTGGTGCCGACGTCAGCCGCGAAGGGGTGCAGCGCGACCTGCTGCCGTTGATCGAAGGCACCACGGTGTCCACCAAATACGGCCCGATCAAGACCGACCACATTCTGTTCATCGCCTCTGGCGCGTTCCACATTGCCAAACCCTCCGACCTGCTGCCCGAATTGCAGGGCCGTCTGCCGATCCGCGTGGAACTGCAACCTTTGACCGAAGAGGATTTCGTCAAGATCCTGACCGAAACCGACAACGCCCTGACCCGCCAGTACACTGCCCTTCTGGCGACCGAGCAAGTCAAGGTCACCTTCACGGCCGATGGCATCGCCCAACTTGCCGCCATCGCCTCTGAAGTGAACCGCAGCATCGAAAACATCGGGGCCCGCAGGCTTTACACGGTGATGGAGCGGGTGTTTGAAGAACTGTCGTTCAACGCCCCGGATCGCGCCGGAACCGAAGTCGTCGTCAATGAAGTCTTCGTCGAGGCCAATCTGGGGGCCCTGTCCCGTTCGGCTGATCTGTCCCGCTATGTTCTGTGAAAGGTGCCATGTCCGATGCGCCGGATAAGCCGGGTCATTCCGATCCTGTGTCTGGTCTTGCTGACCGCCTGCACCCAGCGCGGTTCGGTCACGCTGCTGCCCGAAGGGGCCGCCGTTGGCGATGTTGAAAAGGTCTTCATCGGCACCACCCGCAAGCAAGAGCCGGACGGATCCTTCAGCGGAGGCCGGTCCGAGGCGGTGCGATTTGCCGAATACGATGTCTCGGTCCCAAAGAATCGCGCGTTGGGAGAGATCAACTGGCCACCGCGGTACGGCAAGATCGATCCACAAACCCAGTTTGTCACCTCGTATGAAGAGGTCTTCCAAACAGACGCAACCTTCCGCGGCAGGCTGCACCAACAACTGTCGCAGACAGGGGGCGAAGCCGTCATCTTCGTGCACGGATACAACACCAACTTTGCCGAAGGGGTCTACCGTGTCGCACAGTTCGCCCATGACCTGAAACTGTCCGGCACCATCGTGGAATATTCCTGGCCCTCGGCGGCCGCGGCTTTGGGCTATGCCTATGACCGCGATTCCGCGCTGTTTGCCCGTGATGGTCTGGAGTCACTGATCCACGAGGTCGCCGCTGCTGGGGCCAAGCGCATTCTTCTGGTGTCGCATTCCATGGGGTCGGGCCTGATGATGGAGGCGTTGCGCAGTTCAGCCTTGCGAGGCGACCGTCATGCCATGGGTCTGATCGGTGGCGTGATCCTGATTTCGCCGGATATTGACGTGGATGTGTTCCGCGAAGAAGCCCTTTCGATCGGCACATTGCCGCAGCCTTTCGTGATCTTCGGCTCGGACCATGATAAGTTTCTGCGCCTGTCCGCCGCCCTGACTGGGCAATCCGAACGGCTTGGCTCGCTGAGTGATGTGTCGCGGGTGGCGGATCTGAAGGTGACATTCATGGATGTCCGCGCCTTCGCCAAGGGAACCGGGCATTTCGTCATCGGCGACTCCCCGGCGCTGATCGCCCTTCTGAACCGGATCACCGACATTCAAGGGGCGTTTGAATCGGATCGTCAGGCACGGGTTGGCCTGCTGCCGGGTCTGGTGCTGACGGTGCAGAACGCCACCCAGATCATCCTGCGTCCGCTGACCGGGATAGACACATCGCCGTACAGATGAACGTCAGCGCCCGCGGCGAAGATAGATATAGTAGGCGCCGCCGCCGCCGTGCTTCAAATGCGCCTCGGTGACTTGCAGGATTGCCGGACCCAGCGGTGCCATGTGCAACCATAGCGGCACCTGATGGCGCAGCACGCCGATGCGCTGTGGGATCGGGCCATGGTCCGGGCCTTGCTTGCCTTTTCCGGTGATCACCAGCACCAGCCGCAGTCCAGCCGTCTGGGCGTTGAGGATAAACCGGATCAGTTCGGGATGCGCCTCGGCAAGGGTCATGCCGTGCAGGTCAATCCGCGCCTCGGGTTCCAGCTTGCCGCGGGTCATCTTGGCGTGCTTGCGGGCGTCCATCAGCAGCGGAGCTTGCGCGAGCGCCTCAGCCGGGGTGGGTGCGATATGGGCGGCAGAGCGCAGGGGCCGGGCCTTTTCACCAAGACGGAAGGCGGTGAACAGATGCTTGGGTTCGTGAACCGCCGGTGCGGCGGCGGGGCTCTCGACCACATGCACCGGTTTGCGCAGCCGGGCCAGGGCCGCTTCGGACGTCGGGCGGATGGTGCGGGCAACCTCGTGCCACAGCTGTTCTTCTTCAGGCTTCAGGATACGGCGACGGGCCATGGGTCACCCGTTCGGCAGCATGGCAAAGGCGCGGTCAATCGGCAAAAGCATGATCAGCCGCCCCGCATCCTTGATCGCCCCGGCCGCCAGTCCAGCGGCTGACCCGGTGCCATAGTAAATATCCGCACGTTGCGCCCCTTTGATCGCGCCCCCGGTGTCCTGCGCCACCATCAACTGATGTAGCGGATCGGCCCCTTCCTTCTCGACCCAGACCGGTGTCCCCAAAGGCACATAGGCCGGGTCCACCGCAACTGACCGCAATGGCGTGATAGAGCGCCCCATGGCGCCAATCGGGCCCTGATCATCGGCCAGATTGGTCAGTTGGCGAAAGAAGACATAGGACGGATTTTCGTTCAGCAGATCCGCCCCCATCGTGGGATTGGCCCGCACCCATTGGCGGATCGACTCGGCAGAAAGCTGATCTTGCGACATGTATCCCCGCTGCACCAGCATTGACCCGATGGAGCGGTAGGCATAGCCGTTGCGCCCGGCATAGCCAACCCGGATCACGCGGCCATCGGTCATGTGGATGCGGCCAGAGCCTTGGATGTGCAAGAAAAATACCTCAACCGGGTCGTCCAGCCAGGCAATCTCCAACCCGCGCCCGTTCAGGATGCCGCGTTCGATCGTGGCGCGGTCGTACCATGTCACCCCGTCGCGCAACTCGGGCGGGCGGCGGTAGATCGGGTAGGCAAACCGCGGCGTCCGCACCGGCGAGCCTTGCAGAACGGGTTCATAATATCCCGTAAACAAAGCCGGCGGAGAGCCGATCAGAACGGGGCGAAACAACAGCTCGAAGAACGCCCGCGCGGCTGCCTCGTTGGCGTCAACCGCCGCCGCAAATTGGCAGATCGGCTGCCAGTCCGGCTGGTCGATCAGGTCACAGGTGCGCTGAAAACTTTGCAAGGCCGCCAGATGATCATCCTTGTCCCATCCTGGCAGGGATTCGAAATCCAGCACCTGAGCCGTCGCGGGCGTCAGCGACATGAAGACCAAAGCCAAAGCAAGCAGCAGCGCACGCATTCCCCCGCCTTAGTCGCTTGTAGCCGTCAACTGCCAGTTCGGATCGCCCGCTCCCATCAACCGCGAGAAGGTCCAGGTCTCTTTCTGGCGCTGGATGGCCGTGGCATTCCCTTCGATCACCGTGCCGGAGGCATCGCGCACCGCGCGGATCAACTCTCCCATGAAACGCACCGAAATCTCCGCGCGTTTGGTGGTGGCGTCAAATTCCGCCTCGGCCAACGTCAGTTCGCGTACGCCGACAAACGTCGACGTGACCGAGAGCCCGCGTTTGGCCCGATCAGCCACGGCGGCGTCAAAGCTGGCCTCGACCTCATCACCGACGAAAGGCCGGATCCGGTCAATCTCACCCCGGTCAAACGCCATAAGGATCATCTCATAGGCCGCGCGCGCGCCTTTCAGGAAATCAGTCACAGAAAAGTCCGGCTCAACCGCCTTCATCGCCGCCAAGGCCGAGCGCGACGCGTCATCGGTTGCGTTGTCGATGATGTCATGGTCCAGCGAGCCATCGATCACAACCCCGTTTGGAACAGGTCGCAGGGTCGGGGCTGGCGTGGTCTTTTCAAATCCTTCCCGCGTGCCCAGAACCGAGCGTAGCTTGAGGATCAGGAAAATCGCGATCCCGGCGAGGACGATAAGCTGGATCGGTGCGGAACTCATGCGGAACCTTTTTGCAGGGCCAAGGGGGCTGGCCGTGAAGTGGCGTCGACCTTATGTAAGGGTTGGGGTTGGCCAAGTCCACCTGCCGAGGCTGGAAGATTTCGTTCGAGGGTCCGCAATGCGCGTCATATGGCTGCTCCTGGTGTGGACGATGATCGAAATCGGGCTTTTCGCCAGCATCGGTGGCCGAATTGGCGTTCTGGCCACTTGGGGCGTGGTTCTGGGCAGTGCAGCTTTGGGCCTGTGGCTGATCCGATGGCAGAAGCGCACAGCCCTTGGGCAGGTGATGCACGATTTGCAGGCCTTGGGCGATCCGGTGACGCCAGCCGCCCATTCCGCACTGATCGTTCTGGCAGGCGTCTTGCTGATCCTGCCGGGGTTTCTGACGGACGTGCTGGGTCTGGCCCTGCTGATCCCGGCGGTGCGCAATCGTCTCATCGGCCATCTGCGCCAAAGGGCCCGCATGTCTGCTGTCGACCGGGCCGTCGTGGGCATGTTGCACCCAAGGTCATCGCAAGATGCGCCCGATGTGATTGATGCCGTGGCCGAAGAGGTTCCCGCGGCCGCATCACATCCCCGCAATCCTTCGGGATGGACCAAACCCTGACCGCCTGTTAGGAACACTCTGACCATTTGCGGAGGGGTTTGATATGGCCGAAGAAAATGAAAATGGCGCAGCAGCGCCTCAGTTGAAAATGCAGGTGCTCGCGCAGTTTATCCGCGACCTGTCCTTTGAAAATCTGGTGGCACAAAAGGGCCTGTCCGGCACCGAAATGCAGCCCGAGATTACGGTGGGCGTCAATCTGGATGCACGCCAGCGGCCGCAGCCCAACACCTATGACGTGATCGCGAAATTCAAAGTTTCGTCCACCAACAAGGCGAATGGGGACACGCTCTTCCTGCTTGAGCTTGACTATGGTGGCGTTTTCCATGTCGAAGGCGTTCCTGCCGAACAGCTGCACCCATTCCTGCTGATCGAGTGCCCGCGCCTGCTGTTCCCCTTCATCCGCCGCATCATCTCGGATGTGACGCATGATGGCGGCTTCCCGCCGCTGAATATCGACAACGTTGATTTCTTGCAGCTTTACCGTCAGGAAATGTCCCGCCGCGCCCAGCTTGCCGCAGCACAGCCGACAGCCTCGGCCTGACGCCCTAGCTCCGCTTCAGCCACACTGCCGCGTCGCCCATCTTGCCTACGAAGGCCTGATGGGCGGCCGCCTCTTCCGCACTCAGACGCGATGGCAGGGGGTTCGGACGCGGCTTGACACTTCCCGCGAGTTTACTGCGTTGATTGGCCGCAGTCTGTGCCGCCGCCGTCGCAAGCATGAAATCCGGTTGTCGCCCGCCAATCAACTCCAGATAGACTTCCGCCAGCAATTCCGAGTCCAATAGCGCGCCATGTTTTTCGCGGCCCGAATTGTCGACGCCAAAGCGCCGGCACAGCGCATCCAGTGTGGCGGGCGCACCGGGAAACTTCCTGCGCGCCACCGCCAGCGTATCCAGTGCCTGGCTCATCGGCAGACCGGGGTGGCCAAGGGTCTGCAATTCGGCATTCAGGAATTTCATGTCGAAAGAGGCGTTGTGAATCACCAGGGTGGAGTCGCCGATGAATTCGATGAATTCGCGCGCGATGGCCTTGAAGACCGGCTTATCACGCAGGAAATCATCACCCAGCCCATGCACATCGAAGGCCTCTTTCGGCATCATGCGTTCGGGGTTGATGTACTGATGATAGGTGCGTCCGGTCGGCATGTGGTTCAAAAGCTCAACCGCGCCGATTTCGACTATGCGGTGCCCTTCCGAAGGTTCGAAGCCGGTGGTTTCAGTATCCAGCACGATTTCACGCTGACCTGCCGGTTTTTGAGTTTCAACCATCATCTCACCTTCCGGGTTCTGCATTCGACGCTAAGGCACGCCCCTCGGACTATACGCGCCATGGCCCGTCGCACAAGGTCGCCCCAGACGCAAACCTGTCGCCTCTGTCTGCGACAACCACCCCCTCAGGCGCAGGATATCATCTGACATTGCCGCAGGAGGCCCCATGCAAACCGTCATCAAACTTCCCCCGACCCACGGATTTGACCCTTCGACCGACGACCTCGATGGCTGGGTCGTCACCGAAGGCACCCCCAGAATGAAGACTTGGGTGCTGCACACCTCTGCCGCCGGAGACATGGCTTCGGGCATCTGGGAATGCACAAAAGGCAGCTATCACGCCACCTACACCGCTTACGAATATGTCGTCCTGATCGCCGGTCGAATCACGATCACGCCGGATGGCGGCGAGCCGGTGACGGTGAAGGCAGGGGATGCTTTCGTGGTGGAACCCACGTTCAAAGGCACCTGGAAGATAGAAGAGGACGTGCGCAAGCACTTCGATTTCCGTCTGAAGTAGATCTGACGGGCGGGGGGCCCTCCCCGCCCGACCCCATCCAGAATTTCCAGTATACATTTAAATCAATGCATTACGGCGAACCCACCTGCCTGTTATCCCATAGCAAGCCGCTGATTTTGCCTAGCCCGCCCCAAAGGTCCATGTCTGTCCCAAGGCAAACGCCAATCGGCCCTGCCACCCCATCCACTCGAAAGGACATGACATGCTGCCCCTTATGTCGAACGTCAAAACCAAACTGATCGCCGGCACTGTCGCCGTCGCCCTGCTGGCCACTTCTGCCGCCCCTGCCATGGCTTGGGGCAAGAATGAGCAGAACATGGCGAAGGGCGCCTTGGCCGTGCTGCTGTTCGGCGCCCTGATGCGGGACGCCAACCACCACGCGCAAGAGCAACAGCCGGTCTACAACCCGCCGGTCTATAGCGGCCCAGTCTATTATCAGGACGAACCGCGTCATCATCATCACGACTATCAAGACCAGGACAATCAACCGCCGGTCTATCAGCCGCCAGTTCAAAGCTACTACAACACGCCCGCTGCGATGGCTTTCAACGCCTACTCCGGGGACGAGCGTCTGCGCATTCAAGGCACTTTGGCCAACTACGGTTACTACCACGGCCGTGTGGATGGCAACTTTGGCGCCGGCACCTATCAGGCGCTGACCGCTTATGCTTCGCAAACCGGCAAGATGGCCATGCTGGAAACCCGTGGCGGCGCCTTCGGCCTGATGGACGGTTTGCTCTACTAGATTTACCCCGGGGAAAAAGACCATCGAGCAGGCTTCCCCACAAAAGCCCTTTTCAGCACAGTCAGGAGGCGGGCGTCCCCCCGCCTCCTTTTTCTTGGGCTGCAGCCAAGGATAGACGGGCGGGCTGCGTCAGACCTAATGTGATGCCTATGAAAACCGATGATGAAGCCCTTGCCCGTGCCGCCGCTTCCGGCGATCGGGCCGCCTTTGCCGCGTTGATCGGACGCCACTACGACCGGATTCTTGGGTTAAGCTACCGTCTGACCGGGCTTCGGGCCGAGGCGCAGGACCTGACGCAAGACATCTGCGCCGCACTGCCGGCCAAGCTGGTGGCATGGCGCGGCGAGGCGCGGTTCACGACCTGGCTTTACCGTATTGTGGTCAATGCGGCCCATGACCGCCGCCGAAGGCAGGCCACACGTGCCAAAGCGGCGCAGGGCTGGGGCGATTGGGAGATTTCGCGTCAGGACGAGATTGCTGTTCAGGCCGAGGCGCTAGATTGGCTGACCCAGACCATGCAACGCTTGTCGCCCGAATTGCGCGACACTGTCGCGCTGGTCCTGGGCGAAGACCTTACACAAGCGCAGGCCGGTGAGGTCTTGGGCGTTTCGGAAGGCACCGTGGCCTGGCGGATGTCCGAAGTGAAGAAACGCCTGCGGGCGATGGCCGCAGAGGATGCAAAATGACCGATGATCTTGACGCCCTGCGCGCCGCCCTGAAGGCCACGCCCGCCCCTGATCCGCAAGCCAGAGAACAGGCACTGCGGCTGGCGATGGAAAATTTTGACAGGCTCCAAGCATCGGTTGATCCCGCGCGTCTACCTTTGGACCGCCCACAAGGGGCGGGGTTCCTGACAAAGGTGCGCATCATGCTCAAGACCATTTCCTCCCGCCCGATCCTGACCGCCACCACCTCTGCCGCCGCCCTCTGCCTTGGCGTGGTGCTGGTGTTGCCCTTGTTGCAACATCCACTGCCCGTGGCAGAGCCGAAAGTGGTGGCGCAGACCGAAACCCTGCAAAAGCCCGCAACAGAGCCTGTTGTCGTGGCCCCGACCGTTCCGCAAGGGCCGCCCAAGCCGGTGATGGAAAAGCCGTTGCCCCCGGCGAGCCGGACCGATGCGCCGGCCAATGCGGGGAACGCCCCGGCTCCCGCGCCGGTTGAGGCGGGCAAAGCTGCCGCCGATCAGGCCATGCCGCAAAGCCCGCAGGTCGAGTCACTCGGCATCGCGCCTGCGGCCAAGATGGCTGCGCCGTCCATGGCCGCGTCTGGAACCGTTTCAGACACTTCGGCCGCACTGCCCCCGCCGCCCAACACCGAGGCCTTTGCCAATGCCGCCCAAAACCCGGTTCACGTCACCAGCGAGGAGCCGGTCTCCACCTTCTCCACCGACATCGACACCGCGGCCTATTCCGTGATCCGATCCTCGCTGAACGCCGGTCAACTGCCGCCCGCAGAAGCTGTGCGGGTGGAAGAGATGGTCAACTACTTCCCCTACGATCTGCCGCAACCCAAAGCCGATGCGCCGTTTGAGCCCTCGGTTTCGGTGATGCAAACGCCGTGGAACCCGAACACCCGCCTTGTGACGATCGCCCTGCAAGGTCGCTCTGTCACCGAACGCCCGCCGCTGAACCTCGTCTTCCTGATCGACACCTCTGGCAGCATGGAAGACGCCAACAAACTTCCCCTTCTGAAGCAAAGTCTGGCGCTGATGCTGCCCAAACTGCTGCCACAGGACCGCGTGGCCATCGTCACCTATGCCGGGTCCGCTGGTGAGGTTCTGCCCCCCACTCCTGCCAGCGACCGCAGCACGATCCTGAAGGCGCTGGACAATCTGTCCGCCGGCGGCTCCACGGCAGGGGCCGAGGGTCTGACGCTGGCCTATCAAGTTGCTGATCAGATGGCCGAGAAAGATCGCATTTCCCGCGTGCTTCTGGCGACGGATGGCGATTTCAACGTCGGCATCGACAACCCGGATGATCTAAAGACCTTCATCGCCACGAAGCGCAACAGTGGCACCTATCTGTCCGTGCTTGGCTTCGGTCGCGGCAATCTGGACGATGCCACGATGCAGGCGCTGGCGCAGAACGGCAATGGCACCGCCAGCTACATCGACACCCTGTCCGAGGCGCAGAAGGTGCTGGGCGATCAGCTGACCGGCGCCCTCTATCCCATCGCCAATGACGTGAAGATCCAAGTGGAATGGAACCCCTCGCAGGTCGCCGAATACCGCCTGATCGGCTATGAAACCCGGGCCCTGCGGCGCGAGGATTTCAACAATGACAAGGTGGATGCCGGTGACATCGGCGCCGGCTTGCAGGTGACGGCGCTGTACGAGGTCACAGCCCCCGGCAGCCCAGCCATCCTGAACGATACGCTGCGCTACGCGCCTGCGCCGCAAGCCAGCGGGTCGCGTGAACTGGGCTTCCTGCGGCTGCGCTACAAGGATCCCGGACAGACCATATCCCATCTGATCGAAACGCCAATCACGCCCGATACCCCCGCGACGTCCGAAGCCCATTTCGCGGCCGCCATTGCAGGCTTCGGCCAATTGCTGGAACATTCCTCCTATCTGGGCAGTTGGGGCTATGATCAGGCCATAGCCCTTGCAACCGCCTCGAAAGGTGCTGATCCCTACGGTTACCGGGCCGAAGCGGTCACCCTGATGCGGCTGGCTCAAAGCCTGTCGCAGTAAACGGCGTGACGGACAATGTGCCCAAAGTCCCTATGCAAAAGGCCCGGGACATCCCCGGGCCTTCTTATCATCTCGACAATTTCAGGAAACCTTGGCTTCCAGCGCCTTGACCTGACCTTGGCCAATTTCAATGCGGCGCGGCTTCAGCGCTTCGGGCGTTTCGCGGACGAGGTCGATCGAGAGCATCCCGTTTTCATGCACGGCCCCGGTCACACGCACATGATCGGCCAGCGTAAAGCGGCGTTCGAAGGCGCGGGTGGCGATGCCACGGTGCAGGTAGGTCTTGGGATCCGTCTCGGCAGCGCGTTTGGCCGACACCACCAGACCGCCTTCCTTCACCTCGACCGACAGTTCGTCAGAGGTGAACCCGGCGACGGCGATCGAGATCCGGTAGGAATCCTCACCGGTCTTTTCGATGTTGTAGGGCGGATAGGTCGGCTGCGCGACATCCGCGCTCAGGGCGCGGTCCATCAGGTTGGCGATCCGGTCAAAGCCAACAGTGGCACGGTACAGCGGAGCAAAGTCAAAAGCTTGCATGGCATCCTCCTTGGAGCGATACATAAGGCCCTCCATATGGCAGGGCAGTTGATGGCCGGACCCATCTGGCATCCGGCACAGGTTTGATGTGGGAAAAGCCCCTGATGATTTCAAGGGGGGCGCAGGGACGAAGTCATGTGAACTGCGCCCCTGCTTTGGTGTATCAGCTCAGAACCTTAGCCCGACTTTCACTGTCAGTGCGGTGTCCTTCAATGTGACGCCGGTGTTGTTGAAGTCATTGTAGCGGTTGGTGGAAAGTTCGCCGCCGACGGTCCACTGCTGGTTCAGCGCATAGTCGGCCCCGATCCCCACGGAATAACCAGTGTCAGTGGCGGTAACGCCTGCCAAGGTTGCATCGGCTCTGGCAACGCCTACAGCGCCATAGACCAGTGTCCGGCCCAGATCGGTGCCGACGATCAGTTTCAGGCCGGTCGTATTGTTGATCGTTCTGTCCGCCGCGCCCACGTTGACGTTGTCCTTGTCATAGCTCAGCTCTCCGCCAAGGACGAGCGTTCCCATCTCTTGACGATACCCAAGGTTCACGCCGGCAATGTGCAGTTTGCCGTTTTGACCGAGGCCCTTGGTTTGCGAGGTGCCGTAGCCGACCGTCAGGCCCGAATAGAACCCGGTCCAGTCGCCAGATTGTACAGGCTGGCTCACGGGTGCTGGCGTGGTGACCGGCGGCTCCATCGCGGGTGTTGCAAGACCGCCAGCCATGGCGGCGGCCGGCGCGGCAAGAAGGATAAGGGTCGAAACTGCGATCCGTTTCATGTTTCTGCTCCTGTGGAATTTATGGCATCTGGTGGCACATGCGCCCCGTGCACCCCTAGGGTGGGGTCTGATCAGCGCCTGCACCAGTGCCTGACAGAACACGTCCTGTTGAAGTCTGGATCGAAATGCCGGTCTCGGCTGAAATCAGCCAAGGTCTTGAAAGTGTTAGGCCAATCTTGGCCGATCTCGTCGTGTCGGCTTGGTGGGTGGGCTCCGCTCGCGCACGACGGGGTCGTCTGCTGCCCGCACATTCGGCGGACGTTGCAAAGCTCAGGGCGTATCGGTCGCCGCAGGCTTCACAAATTTCGCACCGCCACCAAGACCGCCTGACAGGATCTGCACATGCGACAGATCGCCGGTCGCAGTCTCGCCCGCCTGCAATTCGTCCATCAGCTTGCCCAACGGGATCTGCAGGGCTGAACCCAGCGAAACGCGCTTCCCCTCCACCTCGGCCTTGGCTGAAATGACGGACACGACCATCGGCACGCCATCCTTCATTTGAAATACAGGGGCGCCCGACGATCCGAAATCCACGTCGCAGGTCATCACCAGAATGCCGGTTTGCTTGTCCATCACGGTGCAGGCCTGCTGCAGGGACGGATTGTCTGCCCGGTCCTGCCCATAAGACACCACCGCAACGGTATCGCCAGCCTCGGGTGTGTCGGCAATCGAGAAGGGATGCACAGCAGGCGTCAGGATCGGCTGATCAAGTTCGATCAGCGCCACGTCATCAGCCACCCGGTCCAGCGAGTTATCCTCACCATAGACATAGTTCGGATGCGCCACAGCCTGCTTCACGCCCCGATAGGCCTCGGCCCGGCCATTGCGCCACCCGGCGAGGAACTTGATCTGACGCGGGTCCAACCTTGCACCGGTTTCCTTGTCGAACAGGCAGTGGGCCGCGGTCAGGACCAGTTGCGGGGCAATCAGTGCCCCTGTGCAAAAGCCCCGGTCGCCCAGGACCAGCTTGCCCACCGCCTCCCAGCCTCGATTGTCGTTCAGGGTCTGCAGCTTGACCAAGGGTTGGTCGGCCCAGGCGGGTGCAGCGATCAGCGCAAGAAGCATCAGGAAACGCATGGAACCTCCGGTGTCGCCCTCTGCCTAGTCTGTCAGCTTGGCAGGATTGCGGCACTCATCTGGCGCAGTGCGGACGGAATTGGCCCGCCTGTCGCCCAATCCAGCAGGCTGACCGTGTGCACCACCGGCACCCCGGCTTCCTGCCCGATCTGGATCATGCAGCCCAAGTTGCCGGCTGCGATCACGTCAGGCTTGCGCGCCATCAGTGTCGCCACCTTGCGCGTGCGCAATTGCCCAGAGATTTCCGGTTGCAGAATGTTGTAGGTTCCCGCCGACCCGCAGCACAGATGGCTGTCCGCAGGCTCGCTGACCTTGAACCCGGCGGCCTTCAGCAAATCCTTCGGCAGCGTCTTGATCTTCTGGCCATGCTGCAACGAACAGGCCGAGTGATAGGCCACCGCGATCCCTTTGGCCTGAACTTTGGGCAGTCCCAAGGCGGAAATCACCTCGCTGACATCCTTGGCCAAGCCTGCCACCGTCGCTGCATCGCCCGAAAGCCCCTCGCGGGCGAAAAGATGCCCATAGTCCTTGATCGTCGTCCCGCAACCCGAGGTGTTGATGACCAAAGCGTCCAGCCTCTCTCCCCGGTGCTCTGCCATCACTGCCGCGACCATATCCCGCGCGAGCGGCAGGGCGGCATCCTCCTTGCCCATGTGCAACGGCAGACCGCCACAGCAGCCCATGTTGCGCGGCACCACCACCTCGGCGCCCAAGCGGGTCAGCAGACGGATCGTGGCATCGTTGATCTCTGTATCCAGCGCCTTCTGCACGCAGCCGGTCATCAAGGCCACCCGCATCTTACGAGGCCCAATCGCGGCAAACACCTGCGCGTCATCATTCCGGCTGACCGGCGGCAGCGTCTTCGGTGCCAGTTTCAGCATGGCCTTCACGCGGGCATCAGGCACCAGAGCCGCCAAAGGCCGCATCACCCGCGCCGCAAACAGCGCCAGCCGGAATCGCGTCGGATAGGGCATCACCCGCACCAGAACCGCCCGCAGCAGTCGGTCCATCCAGGGTCGCTTGTAGGTCTTCTCAACATGCGCCCGCCCCATGTCGATCAGATGCGCATAGTCAACGCCCGAGGGGCAGGTCGTCGTACAGGCCAGACACGACAGGCACCGGTCAATATGCTTGGCGGTCTTGGCATCCGCGGCCCGCCCGCTCTCCAGCATCTCCTTGATGAGGTAGATCCGACCACGAGGGCTATCCAGTTCATCGCCCAGCACCTGATAGCTTGGGCAGGTCGCAGTACACAGGCCGCAATGCACGCAAGTGCGCAGGATCTTGTTGGCCTCGGCCAAAGTCGGGTCGGCCAACTGCGCGTCGGTGAAGAAGGTCTGCATCAGCGCCCCGCCTTTTGATCGAATATCCCTGCATTCAGAAGCCCTCGCGGATCGAACTTCGCCCGCAAGGCCCGGCTCAATGCCGCCACACCGGAAGCCTCCGGATGAAATGCCGGCGCGCCGCTTCCGCGGATCAACGTCGCATGACCCATGCCCATCAGAGCGGTCCGGATCAACGAGGCCCCGGCATCTGCCGCGCCGCGCACCGCGATCCAGATCAACCCGCCACCCCAGTCGAACGTGGCGTCATGATCCAGCCCCTGCAAAGCCGCAACCACAGCCATCGCCGCCGTAGGCTTGCACGACACCCGCCACAAAGCGCCCTCCCCCAAACCACCGCCGTCGCGCACGGTTGCCCAAAGCGCCTTGCCCTCCACCTCTGCCCAACCGCCACCAAGCAGCGCCTTCAAAGCCCGCGCCCGATAGCGGACCGAAGCCTCCATCCCCTCGATCCGCAAAATTGCGCCAAACGCCCCATAGGCAGCCCCCGATACCTCGAACGGCGAGCCCAAGGCCTGACGCAACAGGGAAAGGCCCTGCGCCAAAGGCACCCGAGCCTGCAACGTCACCTCTGCCTCAGGCACCGCCTGCAGTTTGAAGGCCACCTCTGACAGAACGCCCAAGGTTCCGTGGCTTCCGGCCATCAACTTCACCAGATCCAGCCCCGTGACGTTCTTCATGACCCGCCCGCCAGACTTCACCACTGTCCCCGCGCCGTCGATGAACCGCACGCCGATCAGGTGATCCCGGCACGCCCCGACCTGCACGCGTCGCGGACCACAGGCATTGACCGCCACCACCCCGCCCAGCGTCGACACACCCTCGCGTCCCAGAACCTGCCGCATGTCTGGCACCTCGAAGGCCAGCCGCTGGCGTTCGGCCGCAAGAACTGCCTCCACTTCGGTGACTGAAGTCCCCGCCCCCACAACCAGCGTCAGGGCCCCCGGCTCGTAAAGCCTGATCCCTGACAGGCCTGACGTCTCCAGAACAGTGCCCGGCCCAAACGCCACGCCACGGGTTCCCCCACCCTGCACCCGCAGCGGCGCTGTCGCCGCCCGAACCATATCGCTCAGTTCCGCTTCACTCTCGGGCTTCATTGCGCCTTCTTCCGTTCCTGATCTTCTGCACGCGGACCAGAGGGTCAGACCCTCCGACCCTTCATCCCGCGCGCCGACTGGCCGTCACATCCAGCGGAAACACCTTGGCCGGGTTAAGCAGCCAGCCCGGATCGAACACATCCTTCACCCGCAGTTGCGCGTCCAGATCGGCGGCATTGAATTGCACGGTCATCAGATCACGCTTTTCAACACCCACCCCATGTTCCCCCGTCAGGCAGCCACCGACTTCAACACACAGCTTCAGGATATCGGCGCCCAACTGCTCGCAGGTCTCCAGTTCGCCCGGTTCATTGGCGTTGTACAGGATCAGCGGGTGCATGTTCCCGTCGCCAGCGTGGAACACGTTGGCCACCGAAAGCCCCACTGCGGCACTCATCTCGGCAATCCGTCGCAGCACATAAGGCAGTTCCGACACCGGGATTGTCCCATCCAGACACATGTAGTCCGCGATGCTTCCCATCGCACCAAAGGCAGACTTGCGCCCAAGCCAGATCTTGCGGCTTTCCTCTTCCGACCCGCTTTCGCGGTAGGCCACAGGGTCATGGCGCAGGGCAATTTGCTTGATCCGCGCCAACTGGGCGTCAATCTCGGGATCGCTGCCCTCGACCTCAACAATCAGCAGCGCTTCGCAGTCCGGATAACCGGCCTTGGCGAAATCCTCACAGGCGCGGATACAGGGGCGATCCATGAACTCGATAGCGACCGGCAACAACCCGGCCCGGATGATATCCGCCACACAGGCCCCCGCCACTTCGTTGGAGCCAAATCCCATCAGCACCGGCCGCGCCCCCTCAGGCTTGGGCAGGATGCGCAGGTAAGCCTCGGTGACCACCCCCAACTGCCCCTCTGACCCGCAGATAACCCCCAGCAAGTCCAGGCCCGGCGCATCATTCCATGGTCCGCCAATCTCGACGATCTCACCGCTCATCAGGACAAGGGTCACACCCATCAGATTGTTCGTCGTGACCCCGTATTTCAGGCAATGCGCCCCGCCCGAATTCATTGCGATGTTGCCCCCAATCGCGCAGGCCAACTGGCTGGAGGGGTCGGGTGCGTAAAACCAACCGTCCGCTTCAACCGCCCCGGTCACGGCCAGATTGGTCCGCCCGGTCTGAACCCGGATGAAACGGTTCTCGTAATCCGTCTCGATCACGCCGTTCATCCGCGACACACCCAGCACGACGCAGTCGGCCGTCGGAAAGCTGCCCCCGGCCAGACTGGTGCCTGATCCGCGCGGCACGACCTTGACCCCCATCTCGCTGCACAGCCGCAGCAGGGCCGAAACCTCTGCCGTGGTCCTTGGCAATACCACGGCCAACGGGGCGCAACGATAGGCAGTCAGGGCGTCGCATTCATAGGCCCGCGTTTCAGCCGGATCCGAGATCACGGCTTCCGCCGGCAGCACGCCCCGCAGGCGCGCAATGATCCTGTCGCGCGCCGTCATCACGTCGCGATCTGGCACTGGCATGTCCATGGCGCATCTCCCTTTGCATCAAGGTTACGGGCGCAAGCCGCCACTGGCAAGGCGCGCTGCGGCCCGCTAATGTGATCACATGAACATCCTCGCCACCCTTGAAACCACCTTCACCGGCCTTGATACGGCAGCCTTCCTGCTGTTCATCCTGTCATGGCTCGCCACTGGTTTTCTGGCGGAATATCCGCCGAAGTGGCGACCCTCGGTCTCTCATCTGATGAAGGACTATCGCCGCCGCTGGATGGTGGAGTTCCTGACGCGGGAGCCGCGCATTTTTGACATCTCGCTGATCGACAGCCTGCGGCAAGGCACTGCCTTCTTCGTTTCCGGCAGCATGATCGCCATTGGTGGCGGCGTCGCGATGATCGGCAATGCGGCCACCTTGCAGGGTTTGGCGCATGACCTGACCATCGGTGCAGAAACGTCACAGCTGCGCATCAAGCTGATCGTCGTCGTGGCCCTGATGGCCAACGCGCTCTTGAAATTCGTCTGGAGCCACCGTCTTTTCGGCTACTGTGCCATCATGATGGCCGCCATCCCGAACGACTACACCGATCCCAAGGCCGCCCCCCGCGCCGCGCAGACCGCCGAGATCATCATCACCGCCGCCCGCAGCTTCAACCGTGGCCTGAATGCCATCTACTTCGCGCTCTGCGGTCTGGCCTGGTTGATCGGCCCTCGGACTCTGATCTACGCCGTGATCCTGACCACTGCCGTCCTGATCCGCCGCGAGTTCGCCAGTCACTCCCGCGCCGTGATGATGGAAAAGCTCGACTGACCTTGCCCTTTCATATTTGCACAAAGATCCCACGGGAGGTCCGGAGGGTGTGAAACCCTCCGGCGTGTGATGCAGCAGGCTAGGCTTTCGTCCCTCGCCGCCCTTCGATCAACCAGGCCAGAACCGAGGTCATCGCCGCCAACAGCAAATACAACCATGGCGGCAGCAGGGCCAAGACGGTGATGTCACCCGTCACATAAGCCCCTCGCGGTGTTATCCCGATCCAGCCGCGCCCGGCGGCCGGCCTGCCGTCGTTGACCAGACGGATGTCCGGAATCCCATTCTCCAGCCGCAGGATGCCTCCTTTGGTCGGCGTCACCGCGGGTTCCAGCTTGTCGCCCGAGGCAATCGTCTCTTCGAACTCCTTGGGGGCCAAGGGGCCAACAGCCACAACCTTGGCCAGTTCGCCCTCTTGCAGCCGATAAAGCCCCAGCAAGGGTGCCTGATAGGTGCCGTCAAACTGCCCCGGTGCTGTTTGCTTCAACTCCACCGTCGCCGACGTGCCATCCGGCAGCGTCACCGCCACCGGAGGAGGCGGCGTATCCAGAATTGTCCGACGGGTGATTGTCAGGCTCTGCCCGACCGCAGTGGCCCCCAGCGCCTCTTCTTCCAGCTCGGGTTGCTTCAGCATCCAGTGCGCCAGTCGCCGCAGCAGTTCCAACTGCGGTCCGCCGCCTTCGAACCCGCGCCCCCACAGCCAGCTTTGATCCGAGGCCAAGACAGCGACACGGCCTTTGCCAACCCTGTCCAGCACCAGCAAAGGCTTGTCATCCGGCCCGCTCATCAACACCTGACCCGAGCGTTGCGTCACTTCTATCAGCCGGAACCAGCGGCCCCACCCTCCGGGCGGGGCCAAAGCCTCCAACCCTTCGGTCACCGGATGGCGGCGGCCAACATCGGTCAAGGTCGGTTTGAAGCCCTTTTCTATGATCTGGCTGGTCGGCTCCACGGGCAGAATCTGGCTCAGCGGCGAACGCCACAAGCTATCGACCTGGCCAAACTCCGGCCCAGCCGCGACCAGCACGGTGCCGCCGCCTTGCACATAGTCCACCACGTTCTGCAGATAGGACATCGGCAGGATACCCCGCATCGCATAGCGGTCAAAGATGATCAGGTCGAAATCCTTGATCTTGTCGACAAACAGCTCCTTGGTTGGGAAGGCAATCAGCGACAGTTCCGAGACTGGAATGCCGTCCTGCTTTTCCGGTGGCCGCAGAATGGTAAAATGCACAAGGTCCACCGACGGGTCGGACTTCAGCAGGTTTCGCCAGACCCTTTCGCCTGGGTTCGGCTCCCCTGACACCAGAAGCACGCGCAACCGGTCCCGCACCCCGTTGATCTGCACAACGGCGGCGTTGTTTCGGTCGGTCAGCTCGCCCGCCTGACCGGCGATCGACAGTTGCAGCACGTTGATCCCGGCGTGCGGCAGTTCGATGGGCAGATCAAGGTCCTGCCCCACCGGCACGCTGAAGGTCGAGGGCGCATCGGCATCCAGCGCAATGGTCACATCCACCGTCTTGCCCGCTGTTGCCGGAGCTTGACCCTGATCCTCGACCCGGAACTTCAGGCTGGTCTTTTCGCCCATGATCGCGAAGGCGGGGGCGTTGGTGATGACCAGCCGCCGATCCCAATCATCCTTGCGCCCGGTCAGCAAGACTTGCAACGGCGCGGGCAGCTTCGGGGTCACGCCCATGTCATGCACCTGACCGTCGGTCAGCAGGATGGCACCGGCGATCCGCGCCTGCGGCTCCTGCGCCAAGGCTTGTGCCAGGGCGCTCATTGCCAAAGTGCCGGCATTATCCTTGCCATCGGCAACATGGACGATCCGCAGTTCCGTGTTCGGGATCAACGAGACCTTGGCCTTGATCGCCTCCACCGCCTGCGCAGTCTGGAACGGTCGATCGGACAGTTGCTGAGAGGAACTGTCATCCACGACCAGCACGACGATATCGGACAGGGCCTTGCGCTCTTCGTTTTGCAAAGAGGGGTTGCCCAAAGCCACCAGCACAAAGCCCAAGGCCAGCGCCCGGATGGCCCAGCCGATCAACCCGCGCCACAGTGCCAAGGCCAGAAGCAGAACCGATACCACGGCAAGAGCAATCAACGCCCAGTCGGGGATGAGAGGTTGAAAGATCAGGGTCTGGCTCATTTGCCCAGCCTTTCCAGCAGGGCAGGCACATGGACCTGATCCGACTTATAGTTCCCCGTCAGCACATGCATGATCAGGTTGATCCCGAAGCGGTAGGCATATTCGCGTTGGTCATCCCCGGCGGCCCCACGTCCGACTGGCAGCATGGGTGCGCCGTCCTGATCGACCGCCCAGGCGCTGGCCCAGTCATTGCCGCCAATCACCACCGGCGTCACCCCATCGTTGAGGTTGCGAAACGGCATCCCCTCGGCCTTGACCGCGTCCGGAGGCGAGGCCTCCACCCACAAGCCACCCTCCGAAAAACGCCCCGGGAAAGCCTGCAGCAAATAGAAACTCCGCGTCAGAACGTGATCCTCCGGGATCGGTTCGATCGGCGGAATATCCAGCCCCGAGGCGATCCGTTGCAAAGCGGCTCCCTCCGGCGTTGCCCCAGCCGTCGCCATATCGGCATCCCGGGTGTCAAACAGGATCATGCCACCGGTTCGCAGATACTTGTTCAGCTTGGCAAAGGCAGCAGAGGACGGCACCGGAGCATCTGCCGTCACCGGCCAGTACAAGAAGGGAAAGAAGGCCAGTTCGTCCTTCTCGACATCCACACCCATCGGCGTCAGCGGCTCCACCGCCGTGCGGTTGGACAGCTGATTGCTCAAGCCTTGAAGTCCGGCGGCAGAGATGTCGTCGACCGTCTTGTCGCCGGTCATGACATAGGCCAGCACCACACCATCGGTCGCCGCAATCGCGCGCTGATCGGCAGCGTCATCCGCTTTGGCCCCCTGTGGCTGCGTCAACATGGCCAAAGCCACCAAGGCCGCACCGGCACCCCGCCGCAAGCGACCGGACAAGGCCAGTGTGGCGATGACGTCCAACAAAAGGAGGATCAGCGCCAAGGACAGAACCGGGCCTTTCAGCGCCTTTTCGGCAGGCAGGCTCAGGTCAGCCACCGTCACACCTGCAGGCCAGACCGCTGCCTTGAAGGCAAAACCCTCTGCCACCGGATTGACGGCAACAACACGCCCGTCGTTGCGATAAAGCCCTGCCGGAGCGGCAGCCCCGGGCCCTTCCTTCATCGCCGTCAGCATATCCGCGCCCTGAACACCTGGCAAGCTACCGGGATCGCCCAACTCTCCCCAGCCGTCCAGAACGTGTTCCGGCGTCCAGACCAGCCCCTTGATTGCTTCATCCGGTACCGCGCCCATCGTGGTCGATATCGCCAGCCGCTCTAGCATCGACACAAAAAGCCCCGATAGCGGCAAGTCCGACCATTCTGCATTGGCGGTCACGTGGAACAGCACTACCTGCCCTTGGCCCATGATCTTGCGGGTAACCAGCGGCGTACCGTCATCCAGCGCCGCCAGCGTCCGCGCGGCGAGATCCGCATCGGGTTGCGCCAAAACCTGGGTCTTCACCCGCAAGTCCGCCGGAATATCCAAGCCATGGAACGGCGAGCCGTCCGGGAAGGCCGCCAGCGTCTTTGGGGCGCCCCAACTCATTGCGCCGCCGGTGGTCAGGCCGCCTTGGCGCAGGGTCACCGGCATCAACGGGTCTTCCGCCAATTTCGCCATGTCGGCCGCCGCCAGATGCGGCCCGGCAAAGCGCAGCAGCAGCCCACCCTTCTGGACCCAATCAAGCAGGGCATCACTTTCGGCCTGCGGTATCTGCGCCACATCTGCCAGCACGATCACATCCGGCTTTGCGGGCACCACATCCATGACCCCGCCCTCGATCAGGTCAGCCGATGGCGAAAGGGCCTGACGCAGATAGTGGATGGGCGACAGAAGTTGCAGCCCCTCACTGTCGGCGGCATCGGTCACCAAGGCCACCTTGCGCCGTTTCAGCGAATCCCCCGCAAGGGAATCCGCTCCGGCACTCCGCTCGCCCTCCAGCGCGAAACGGTTAACGCGGTTGCGCAGTTCGGGCGGCAGATCAAGCACGGCCTTCGCCGTTGCGGCCCCGTCTGCGAACGCCAAGGGCGCGCGGGCCAATTCGCGGTCCGTCCCGGAAGGGTCGGGCCCCCGCGCCACAAGGTTCAGCGCCGCCACACCAGCCGGAAAGCGCGAGGCTGTCAGCGTCAGTTTTCCATCGGCCTGAACCGCAGGGCCCAAGGCGTAAACCGGTTTGTCAGAGCCGAATACCGTCACCGGCCCTGCCTTTTGCAAAGCGGCCAGAAGGTCTGCGCGCCCGACGTGATCCAGCCCATCCGCAACCCAGGCCGTCTCGAACGCACTGGCGGGCAAGCGGTTGATCCACCCATCAAGTCCGGCCGGCAACCAGCCGCGCGGCGCCAACGCCGCCAGCTTGCCGCGCACATCCGCCGGGGCCTTGAACTCGACCGCTTGGGGGGCGTCAGCCAATTGGATCACCGCGACCGGGCGTCCGGCTTGATCGGCACCATCCAGCAGACTTGCCGCCTTGCCGAGCCGCTTGGTCCAGTCGTAGGCATCCGCCCAGCCGCCATCAACCACGATCAACAGCGGGTCCTTGCCCGCCACCACCGCCCGGGGGTTCAGCACCGGCCCAGCAAAGGCCACAATCGCGGCGGCGATCGCCAGCATGCGCAAGGCCAGCAGCCACCACGGTGTCTTGGCAGCTTCGCGGTCCTGATCCGTCAATCCCAACAACAAGGCGACGCCCGGAAACCGGCGCCTGATTGGTGCAGGCGGTACGGCCCGCAGCAGGAACCACAACACCGGCACAGCCAAAAGTGCCAATAGCAACAACGGAGAGGCAAATCCCAGCATCACCGCCCCCCCTCCAGCGCGCGATAGGCCCAAAGCAAGGCGGCTTGGGCCGGTTCGCCGGTGTGATGCACGGAGTAATGCCAGCCCGCCGCCCGCGCCAACTCGGCCAGTCGCGCCTTGCGTTCGGCCAGACGCGCCAGATAGCGCGCCTTCAGATCGCCCGCCCTTTGTGTTTCATGACTGACCGAACCACCCATGGAAACGAAGATCGTGCGCCCGTCAAAGGGGAACTCCTCTTCCGCCGGGTCCAGCACTTGCAGCAGGATGCCTTTCACGCCACGCCCGGCGGCTTGGCCCAGCGACCGCTCCAGCGCGTCCAGATCGCCCAGGAAATCCGATACGAAGACCGCCCTGCCATGCGCCACAAAACCACCGGGCAGAGGCGCACCAAAGTCCGCCGCACCTTTCGCAAGGTCCAGCGCCATCGCCTCGATCAGGCGCAGCATCTGTCCTTTGCCGGCACGCGGGGCCTCTGCACCGGACAGGCCGACCTGTTCTCCGGCGCGCAACAACAGAACCGCCAGGGCCAAGGCCAGAACTCTGGCCCGGTCCGCCTTGGCGGGCCGGTTGGATGCCCCGGAGAAATCCATCGACTGCGCCGCATCGACCCATAAAACGACGGATTGCGCCGCCTGCCACTCGCGCTCCTGCACGAAGGCCTGATCGGACCGCGCCGACCTGCGCCAGTCGATCGCCCGCAGCGCATCCCCCGGCCGGGCCGCCCGATACTGCCAGAAATCATCACCCATGCCCGCCCGGCGTCGGCCATGCTCGCCCAAGGCCACGGTCGCGGCCAAATGCTCCGCCTCCGCAAGCAGGGGCGGCAGGGTCTGCCCCAAGGCCTCGGCCCGGGCGCGCAGAACAGCGGTCACCGTCACGCGAGAACCTTGTCCACCACGCGGGAAATCACACTTTCCAAGCTATCCCCACGCGCCCTTGCTGCAAAGTTCAGGGCCATCCGATGCTCCAGCACCGGCTGGGCCATCGCTTGCACATCTTCTGTATTCGGCGCCAGCCGCCCGTTCAGAAGGGCACGCGCCCGCACCGTCAGCATCAGGGCCTGTGCCGCACGCGGGCCGGGCCCCCATGCCAGAATGTCCTGCAGGTCCTTGCCCTCAGGCTCGCCGGGGCGGCAAGCGCGGACGAGGTCGAGGATAGCCTCCACCACCTTGTCGCCTACCGGCATCCGGCGGATCAGCCCCTGCGCCGCGATCAGTTCTGCCCCCGAAAACACCGGCGAAACCTTGGAAACCAGTGCCCCGGTCGTTGCCAAAAGGATATCTCGCTCGGCTGCGCGCGACGGATAGGCCACGTCGACCTGCACCAGGAATCGGTCCAGCTGCGCCTCTGGCAGCGGATAGGTGCCTTCCTGCTCAATCGGGTTTTGGGTGGCCAGCACATGGAAGGGCGGCCCAAGCGGGCGGTGCTTGCCGGCAATCGTCACCTCGCGCTCTTGCATGGCTTGCAACAGGGCAGATTGTGTCCGGGGCGAGGCGCGGTTGATTTCATCCGCCATCAGCAGTTCGCAGAACACCGGCCCTTCAATGAAGCGGAAGGCCCGCGTGCCATCCGCCGAGGTCTCCAGCACTTCCGAACCCAGAATATCGGCCGGCATCAGGTCCGGAGTGAACTGGATGCGGTTGGCCTTGAGGCCCATAACGGTGGACAAGGTATCGACCAGCAACGTCTTCCCAAGGCCCGGCAACCCTACCAGCAAGGCGTGACCGCCTGACAACAAGGCGGCCATCGTCAACTCGACCACCTTTTCCTGACCGATGAACCGCCCGCCAATCGCAGCCCTTGCGACCCCCAGACGGTCAGCCAGCGCTTCAATGGCAGTGACAAGATCTTCGGCTTGGGACATGACTTTGCTCCGGAATGGTTCTGTGGGACACTAAAGCCAATCCTGACCGCAGGCACAAACGGCAAAAGGCAAAAATCCACAAATGATCGTGAAACCCGACGCCGAGGCGCTGCTTTCCGCCGTCACGAAGGCCGCAAAGAAAGGCCCACCGCCAGTTCACCTGTGGAATCCGCCCTTTTGCGGCGATATCGACATGCGCATCGCGCGTGACGGGACCTGGTTCTACCTTGGCACGCCCATTGGCCGCGCCCCTATGGTGAAACTCTTTTCCTCGATCCTGAAGCGCGAAGGCGAGGCTTTCTTTCTTGTCACCCCGGTCGAGAAAGTGGGAATCAAGGTTGATGACGCCCCCCTGCTGGCTGTGGACTTTTCTGCGTCGGGCGAAGGCCGCGACCAAATCCTGCATTTTGTCACGAAAACCGAGGATCATGTCGACGCAGACGCCGACCACCCCATCGACATCCGCATGATTGACGCAGAACCTGCCCCCTATATCCACGTGAGGGCTGGTCTTTACGCATTGATTGACCGCAAGAGCTTCTACCGCCTGATCGAATTGGGTTGCCATGAGGTGCAAGACGGTCAAAGCTGGTTTGGCCTCTGGTCACACGGCCAGTTCTTTAAAGTGATCCCTTCCGCCGACCTGACTTGAGAGTACATGCCCCGTTACGCCGCCAATCTGACGATGTTGTTCACCGAGGTCCCCAGCCTTGATCGGCCCGGTCTGGCTGCTCAGGCGGGGTTTGATGGCGTAGAGATCTTGTTTCCCTATGACCATCCCGCAAAAGACTGGCAGGCGGCACTTGCCGGGATGCCGCTGGCGCTGATCAACACGCCGCCCGGGGATTGGGCGTCGGGCGACCGTGGCCATGCGGCGGTGCCCGGGATGGAAAACCAGTTCCGCGAGCATTTCTTGCGCGCCGCAGATCTTGCGACCCGTTTGGGGGCGGGCAAGGTTCACATCATGGCTGGCGTGGCCAAGGGTCCGCAGGCCACGCAGATTTTCACTGAAAATCTGGCTTGGTCGGCGGAGACTGCCCCGGACCTGTCATTCACGATCGAGCCGCTGAACGCCGAAGACTGGCCGGGCTATTTCCTGAATGATTTCGATCAGGCCGCGCGCATTCTGCAGGACCTCGACAACCCCAGGATCGGATTGCAGTTCGATCTGTGGCATGCCGCTCGCATTCACGGTGATGCGCAATCCGTATGGGAAAAGCATCATGCCTTGGTGAATCATGTACAGATCGCCGGCTTTCCAAACCGGGCCGAGCCGGGTGGCGGCGGCTTCGATCTGACCGCGATGTTCCGGGATCTGGATGCGCAAGCCTATGCGGGCTGGGTCGCCGCCGAATACCGACCGGCGCGGGCCACCGTGCATGGCTTGGGTTGGCTGAACGCGTTGAAGGCGCGCGATCGCATGATTGGCACGGGGTCCTGATCAGGCGGGTGTCGGCCCCTTGGGGCCAACACCTTTGGTCAATCTGCCTCAGACGCTGAGGCAGATGTATTTCAGTTCCATGTAGTCTTCGATCCCGTGATGGCTGCCCTCGCGGCCGAGGCCGGACTGCTTGACGCCACCAAAGGGCGCAACCTCGGTGGAAATCAGGCCGGTGTTCACGCCGACCATGCCGTATTCCAGCTGCTCTTGCACCCGGGTGATGCGGCCGATGTCGCGAGAGTAGAAATAGCTGGCCAGCCCGAAGATCGTGTCATTCGCGCGGCGGATGATTTCTTCCTCGGTATCGAACTTGAACAGCGGGGCAAGCGGGCCGAAGGTTTCCTCGGTCGCGACCTTGGCGGTCGGCAGAACGCCGGTCACCACGGTCGGCTCAAAGAACGTGCCGCCCAAAGCATGGCGCTTGCCACCGGTGACGATCTGGCCACCCGAGGCGAGAACGTCGGCGATATGCTCTTCGACCTTCAGCACAGCGTCTTCGTTGATCAGCGGGCCGGTGGTGGTGCCAGCCGTCAGCCCATCGCCAATCGCCAGTTTCTTGACCGCGGCCGCCAGTTTCTCGGCAAAGGTATCGTAGACCCCGGCCTGCACATAGATCCGGTTCGCACAGACACAGGTCTGACCATTGTTGCGGAACTTGGAAATCATCGCGCCTTCGACGGCCTTGTCGAGGTCTGCATCATCGAAGACGATGAAGGGCGCATTGCCGCCCAACTCCATCGAGCATTTCAGCACCTGTTCCGCGGCTTGGCGCAGAAGGATGCGACCGACCTCAGTCGAGCCGGTAAAGGTCAGCTTGCGGATCGCCGGGTTCTCGCAGAACTCTTTCCCAATGTCGGAAGAGCGTTTCGAGGTGATGACCGAGAACAACCCAGCCGGCACGCCAGCCCGTTCCGCCAGAACTGCCAGCGCAATCGCCGACAACGGCGTTTCCGCGGCAGGGCGCGAGACGAAGCCGCAGCCAGCCGCCAAAGCCGGGGCAACTTTGCGGGCGATCATCGCATTCGGGAAGTTCCACGGCGTGATGGAAGCCGCAACGCCGATTGGCTGCTTGATCACCGTGATGCGCTTGTCACGCTGGTGGCCCGGGATCGTCTCACCATAGATGCGCTTGGCCTCTTCGCCGAACCATTCGATGTAGCTGGCACCATAGGCCACTTCGCCCTTGGCTTCCGCCACCGGCTTGCCCTGTTCGGCGGTCAGGATGATGCCCAGATCGTCCTGGTTCTCCATGCACAGCTCATACCACTTGCGCAGCACGGCGGCGCGTTCCTTGCCGGTGCGGGCGGCCCATTCGTGGCGCACCTTGTCGGCCATGGCAATGGCGCGGGCGGCATCGACGCGGGTCAGGTTCGGCACCAGGGCGATCACGTCGCCACGTGCCGGGTTGGTCACCGGGAAGGTCGCCCCATCCGCCGCATCCACCCATTCCCCGGCAACATAGGCCTTGTTGGGAACCAGCGATGGGTCTTTGAGGATAGCGCGCAGATCGGTTACGGAATCGAGCATGAGTGGACCTCCAAATCTCGTTTGCACTGCAATGCCGGAGAGCCGCAGAAAAGTCTAGTTCCCGGGCGGGTTCTGGACCTATGGTTTGATCAAATCTGGAAGCGGAGTTGAAAATGCAGGACTTGGACCGGGCCTATCAGAACGGAGCCTTCATTGCGGGGGCTGATGCCTTTCCACCGAAATGGCAGGCCGCGGCGCAAGGCTTCCGTGACAGCTTGGGGGCGAGGGCCGAGCTTGGCCTGCCCTACGGCCCGGGCGAGCGTCACCGCTTCGACCTGTTCCGGCCTCAGGGTTCGACACGCGGCTTGCTCGTGTTTGTCCATGGCGGCTATTGGATGGCCTTCAACCGCGATGCCTGGTCGCACCTTGCCGCAGGTGCCCTGGCGCGGGGCTGGGCCTGTGCGATGCCGTCCTATACGCTGGCACCGCAGGCCCACATCGCGCAGATCACGCAAGAGGTGGCGCGGGCCGTCACCGCCGCTGCGGCCCTTGTCGCCGGTCCGGTCGTGGTGACCGGCCACTCTGCCGGCGGTCACCTTTCGGCCCGCATGGGCTGCGCCGATGTGGCCCTGCCGCAGGTGCGCCGCGTGGTGCCAATCTCGCCGCTGTCGGAACTGGAGCCTTTGCGGCAAACCGCCATGAATGCCGATCTGCAGCTCGACCCCGCCGAAGTCGCCAGCGAAAGCCCGGCCCGGCTTGCCCTGCGCGAAGGCTGTGAAGCGCATGTCTGGGTGGGTGGCAACGAACGCCCGGCCTTCCTTTGGCAAGCCCGCACCCTGTCCGAGGAATGGTCCTGCCAGTGGACCGTCGCCCCCGGTCTGCATCATTTCGACGTCATCGACGATCTGGCCGATCCGGCCTCGATCCTGATCAACACTTGCCTGCAAGGGCTCTGACCTTTCCGATTCATCCAGGTCCAAATATCCATTCTACGCCAAAGTCTCGTGCTGCCAGTCGTCATTGAACGCCACCCGGTCGCATCCTGCGAACCGGGCGAGACGGTCGAGTTCGCCCTCCAGCTTCGTCAGCCGGCCCTTGCCCATGGCGACGCCGGCCTCCGGCCAGAAGGCCCGGATGCGCAAGGTGCCCTCGTCGCGGAAGGCCTTGGTGTCGATGCGGCCAATCAGGCGGTCGCCCTCCATCACCGGAAAGACGTAGTAGCCGTATTTGCGCTGCGGTTCGGGGACGAAGACTTCGATCCGGTAGCGGAAGCCGAACAGGAACTCGGCCCGATCGCGGTCGCGCAGGGCGGGATCGAAGGGCGACAGGATGCGCAGGCGGTTGACGGGTTCCGGCGCGTTCGCCGCCGCCTGCAGCACATCCGGCCGGGCGAGGCTGCGCTTGCGGCTACCATCGGCGCCCTCGATTTCAACCGGCACGACCGCGCCGCGATTTATCGCGGCCCTCGCCCAAAGTTTCGCTTCTTCAGGCGTGATGAGATGCCAGTAGGCCCGAAGCTCGCTGGTATCGGCAAACCCCAGGCGGTCCAGCGCCGCAGTGCACGACCAGTCCACCATCGTGGCCCGATCCCCCAAAGGCGCGCGGTGCGGCTCGGGGATGACGCGGTGCGACAGGTCATAGACCTTGCGGAAGCTTTCGCGCCGGGCGATCGCCAGTTGACCGGTGCGCCACAGCCATTCCAGTGCTGTCTTCGAAGGATGCCAGTCCCACCAGCCGCCCTTCCCGCGCACCTCGCCCTCGCCGACATCGGCTGTGGTCAGCGGGCCGTCCTGTTCGATCCGCCGCAAGATCGTGTCGAACTGCGTCTCATACCCTTCGCGGAACCACTTGCGCCAGTTGCCGTGCAGACGTTCAGCGTCATGGGCGAAGCGGTGGTGCCAGTGGCCATGAAGATGGATCGGCAGGATCGAGGCGTCGTGGGTCCAATGCTCCCACAGGGCGCGATCCTTCTCGATCAGCCGCTGCAGCGCCTCGGGTTTGTAGCTTTGGCGGCGTGACCACAGGATCATGTGGTGCGCGCGTTCCACCGTGCTGATGCTGTCGACCTGCACGAAGCCGATCCGGTCGATCAAGGCGGCCAGCGCGGTCCCCGAGGCGGGGCCGGTGGGCGCCTCGGACAGGGCGTGGCGGTCAAGGAACAGGCGGCGGGCAAGCGGGTTGGATATCAGCATCACGGCAGGCTAGCAGGCACTTGGGCGGGGGCCAAGCGGCACCACAGGGTCAGGGGTATCAGTGACTTCGCCGTCAGGAACCGTGCGGGGTTTGCACACCCCGGCCCCGGACAGGTTACTTGCGCAGGACTGAGCCAGTTTAGTTGATGCCGTAAAGGCAGCGCATTTCACGGAAACTCATCAAGCGCTGGGTCTTTTCATCCCACAGTTTCAGCTTCACGCAGGACAGGCTTTGACGAATGGTCAACGTTTGTGCCTTCGCAAGTTCTGGCTGATCGCGCAACACTTCGGTCAGGCGATAGAAGGGAATCCGGCTGTAGAGGTGGTGCACATGGTGGATGCCGATGTTGCCAGTCAGCCACTGCAGCGGTTGCGGCAGCTTGTAGTGTGAGGACCCTTCCAGCGCCGCATCGTGCAGTTGCCATTCCGGCTCTTTCGCCCAGTGCGTTTCTTCGAACTGGTGCTGGACGTAGAACAGCCAGACGCCAATGGTCGCCCCGATGACCGAGGTCGGGATGTAAATCAGCAGCAAGGGCATCAGCCCCCCCAGCCACAGGATCAGGCTGACGATCAGCACGATCAGGGCATTGGTCCCCATGGCCGAGGTCCAGTAGCGCCACCCGGATTTCATCAATCCGAAAGGCAGGCGGTTCTGCAGGATGAACAGATAGCTGGGGCCAAGCACGAACAAGATGACCGGATGTCGATACAGCCGGTACATCAGGCGTCCCCATCGGCTGCGGGCGCGGTATTCCTCCACCGTCAGGGTCAGCACATCGCCTATGCCGCGCATGTCGAGGTTGCCATGATGGGAGTGGTGGATTGCGTGGGTGCGCTTCCAGACGTCATAAGGTGTCAGCGTGATGACGCCCAAGGCGCGGCCCAGCCAGTCCGAGAAGGTCCGGTTGGCAAAATAGGACGCGTGGCCAAGATCGTGCTGGATGATGAAGATCCGCACCAGAAAGCCGCCGTTCAGAATGGCAAGGGCCAGCGACAGCCATGGCGAAACCTCCAAAGCCGCCCAGGCAAGCACCCAAAGCAACAGAAAGGGAACCAGCGTTACCGACAGTTCAAACAGACTGCGGAAGGTCGAGGGTTCACGGTAGCGCGCAAGCTTAAGCACCCATTGCCGGGCGCTTTCCTGCCGCGAATGCGCGGCGTTAGTGTCATTGGTCATTCAGGAGCCTATGTGAAAGGCACAGAGGGAAGGCAGGACGCAAGGTTCAGCTTTCGCTCTGAGGGGCCGGGACCTTGCCCGGGTGTGGGCGGCATTGTGGACCTTTTGCCGCCTCCGTGAAAGCCTATTCCGCCGCCGGTGCCGCCTTCAGGGCGGATTTGCGCTGCTTTTCTGTCGCGGATTTGAGCTGTCCACAGGCCGCCATGATATCCTCACCGCGCGGAGTGCGGATGGGCGAGGCGTAGCCGGCGTTGTGGATGATATCGGCAAACGCATGGATCCGGTTGCCCGACGACCGCTTGTACGGCGCGCCCGGCCACTCGTTGAACGGGATCAGGTTGACCTTGGCCGGAATACCCTCCAGCAGCTTGACCAGCCGCCAAGCGTCTTCCTTGGTGTCGTTCACCCCGTCCAGCATCACGTATTCAAACGTGATCCGTTCCGAATTCGACAGTCCGGGATAGGCGCGCAGGGCGTCCAAGAGGGTGGCGATGTTCCACTTCTTGTTCACGGGCACGAGTTTGTCGCGCACCTCGTCCGTGGTGGCGTGGAAGGACACGGCCAGAAGGCAGCCGATTTCCGTGGCAGTGCGGGCAATTTCCGGCACCACACCCGAGGTGGACAGGGTGATGCGGCGACGACCAAGCCCGATGCCTTCATCATCCATCACGATCTTCATCGCGTCACGGACGTTTTCGAAGTTGTACAAGGGCTCTCCCATGCCCATCAGCACGACGTTCGACACCAGCCGGATTTCCGGCTTGGGCTGGCCTTTGATCGGCCATTCGCCCAGATCATCGCGGGCCAGCATGACCTGACCGACAATTTCGCCAGCCGTCAGGTTGCGCACCAGTTTTTGCGTGCCGGTGTGGCAGAACGAACAAGTCAGCGTGCAGCCAACCTGAGACGAGATGCACAGCGTGCCGCGATCGGTCTCGGGGATATAAACCACCTCAACCTCGTGCCCGCCGGCAATCCGCACAAGATACTTGCGCGTGCCATCTTCCGAGACCTGCCGGGTCACCACCTCGGGCAACTCGATGCTGAACGTCTCGGTCAGCATGAGGCGGAAGTCCTTGGCGAGGTTGCTCATCGCCATGAAATCGCGCAGGCCCCAATAGTAGACCCATTGCCAGACTTGGCCCACCCGCATCTTGGCCTGTTTTTCCGGAGTGCCCGCGGCGATCAACGCTTCGCGCAACTGGTCGCGGGTCAGGCCGATGATGTTGGTCTTGCCGCCCTCGGGCAGCTTGCGCGGCAGGGTCAGCACGTCTTGGGTGATGGGCGCCGAGGCGAGGATGCCGGAATCGGACATGGTGGGGAACTTCCGTGATTGATCGGCTGATATAGGACAGCGCAGCCGAAAAGGAAACAGGCTGCGCGCCGAAGGGGGTTGCGGTGGCCCAAGATTGCGCCTTGTGCGTGTTGCGGCCGTGGCTCGGGCGACATCTCCGGACGGCTCTCTTTACAGGTGGGCAGGTCCGTGGGCTTCTTCGGGCTGAGGTCGACAGATCTTCATCACCAAAGGCAAAAGTATTCCATGGCCATTTTCAACATCCTCAGCAACGCCGACTGGGACAGCTATGACGGTCCGGTAGGTGGGTCCATTCAAAGCCGCTCGGGCGATTCCTTCGTGTATCTGTCCCTGCCCGGTTATGCGGTCACCGTGACCGGGACGGGGTTTGCCTATGACGCCGAAGGCATCGCCATCGGGGGAACTGTGACCAGCCTGGATGTCTAAGCTGGTACGACGCGCTACGCGCATTATTCCGGGCTGGATGCTGCATTGACAGACTATCTCACCTACGGCTTCGGCCTGACGAGTGGCGTGGCTAGCAAGGTCGAACCGGATACCGATGCACTCTACGCCGTCCTGCGTGCGGGAGACGACCGGATCAATGGCAATGACCAAAGCAAGACCATCCTTGGCTATGAGGGCAACGACACGATCCGTGCCAACGGCGGCGATGATTGGATGAACGGTGGCTCCGGGCAGGATCTGTACTACGGCGGGCCAGGGAATGACGGCGTCTATTTTCTGGATGCGTCGGCAAACCAGCACGGGGTTCACCTTGATCTGTCGCTGGCGACTGGAACGATTCAGGACGACGGCTTTGGCAATGTCGAGAACGTCTTCGGTGTGGAGAAGTTCGAAGGGTCAGACCATGCCGATGTGCTGAAAGGCGGCTCGCATGATGACGCCTTCTTTGGCGATGGCGGCAACGATACCCTGACCGGCGGTGGCGGCGGCGACCAGCTTTACGGCAATGATGGCAATGACTCGCTGAATGGCCGCGCAGGGAATGACACTCTGGAAGGCGGGTCCGGGCGGGATCAACTGATGGGCGGCGGCGGGGAAGATGTTCTGGTCTTCTGGGATGTTGCGGCGCCGGACGGCCACGGTGTCAACGTCAACCTTGCCAATGCCGCAGGTCAGGTGATTGACGATGACTATGGCCAAACCGAGACGGTCAGCGGTTTTGAAGACCTTGGCGGGTCGGATTACGGCGACCGGCTCATGGGCAACGGGCGTGACAATTCCCTGTGGGGCAATGCCGGCAATGACCCGATCTATGGCGTGGCGGGCTATGACCTTCTCTACGGCGGCGACGGACGCGACAAGCTGTTTGGCGGCGCCGGTTTCAACGCGTTCCATGGCGGTGCCGGTCAAGACACGATCACCGGCGGCCCCGGGCTGGACTGGTTCGTGTTTGATACGCCCAAGGCAATGTCCGGCTATGGCGACAAACTTCTGGGTGTCGGGGCCAACGATGTCGTCTGGATCCCGACCTCCTGGGCAGCGGACCTACTGGCGGGTGGACTGAGCACCGCACAGTTCGAGTCGAACGTCCACGGCACGACACCCAGCACGGCAGCAGTCAGGATCTTTCATTCGGACGATTCGTGGTTTTATTTCGATCCCGACGGCAATGGTAGCGCCCATGCCCTTAGGCTGGTCGAGATCGGCGGCACATCCGGCTTCTTCACCTTCCAGACCTATGATCTGACCTGATCCAAGTCATCGGGCAGCTGTCCCTTTGTTCGCACAGCGCCGTCAAATCGCAGGACCAGATGCCACTGCAAACTGCCCGCCGGCGGCGTTCGCTTGCCGATTTCCAACGCAAGTCCACCGGGTGATTGACGCGACGCGGCCTTCTGGTCCTATGGACGCCATGATCAAAAGGCTATGGTCGACAGGCGATGAGCACAGAGATGACGGCACCGAAATGGCCAGTCGCGGCAGATGCCGGCGCAAAGCGCTCAATCCTGGCAGAGAATCTGGAGATTGAGGGCGATATCAGCGCAATCGGGCCCGTCGATATACTGGGCAAGGTCACCGGCACCGTGCAGGCGCCGGAGGTTCTGATCGCGGCCAGCGGACAGCTTGTTGGCAAGGTCACAGCAGTTGGCCTGACGGTCTTGGGTGGCCTTGACGGATCGATTGCGGCAAAGTCAGTTACGCTTGCCGGTTCCGCCCGGGTGAAGGCGGACATAACGCATGAGAAGATCACCATTGAAAGCGGCGCCCTGTTGGAAGGAAGCCTGAAGCGCAGAATCTGACACGACGACAGGCGTTGCACGCTTTAGGACGTCAGACGGGAGAACGACATGGCGCATGATCTGGTCCTGGTTGGCGGCCGGGTGATTGATCCCTCGCAAGGCATCGACCGGGTCGCGGATGTGGCCTTTGACGATGGGCGGGTCGCCGCCGTCGCACCCTCGCTGCATGGCCGCGAGATGCGCGATTGTACCGGGTTGATCGTGACACCGGGACTGATTGACCTGCACACGCATGTCTATTGGGGCGGAACTTCTTTGGGCGTCGAGGTGGACGCCTATGCCCGGCAGTCGGCGGTGACGACCAGCGTCGATACGGGAAGTGCGGGGCCGGGCAACTTCGCCGGGTTTCGGGCCCACGTGATCAAGCGGGCCAGATCACGGGTGCTGGTCTATCTGCACGTGTCCTTTGCCGGGATCTATGCCTTCTCGCCGACGATCATGGTCGGGGAAAGTCAGGACATGCGCCTGATGGCCGCAAACGAGGCGGTGGCGGTCGCGCGGGCGAACCCGGACTGCATCATTGGCATCAAGGTCCGCGTCGGGCGCCATGCCAGCGGCCCGTCCGGCATCCAGCCGCTTGACGTAGCTTTGGATGTAGCGGATGCGACGGGCCTGCCCCTGATGGTTCATATCGACGAGCCGCCGCCGACCTATGCCGATGTGGTGGACCGCCTGCGCCAGGGGGATGTTCTGACCCATTGCTTCCGCCCGTTCCCCAACGCGCCCTGTCATGCCGATGGATCTATCCGCGCTGCGGTTTTGGCGGCGCGGCAGCGCGGCGTGCTATTTGACATCGGGCATGGCATGGGGTCCTTTTCATGGGACACCGCGCGCAAGATGACGGCAGCAGGGTTCTGGCCGGATACGATCTCGTCCGACGTCCACGCCATGTGCATTCACGGCCCGGCCTGGGACCTGCTGACCACGATGACAAAGTTTCTGGCCCTTGGCATGTCCTTGCCGGATGTCATCGCGCGCGCGACGGTAAATTCGGCCTTTGCCTTGCGCAGACCGGATCTGGGAACTTTGGCCCCCGGGGCCATCGGCGACGCCAGCGTGATCACGCTGGAGAACCGACCGATTGATCTGGAAGACTCGCGGGGTGAGGTCTTGCCCCATCCCCAACGGCTGAGCGCCAGGGGCATGGTCATTTGCGGCGGCTGGGAGCCGGCTGGAACATGAGCAAGGTTTCCGTCTGGACCTATCCCTGGGACCTGCATGATCTGGGGGCAGAGCAGGTCGCAGCTTCCTTGGCAGAGGTTGGCTGCACCATGATTAGCCTTGCCACATCCTATCATGCCGGGCGGTTCCTGCAGCCGGGTAACCCCAAGCGGCGGGTCTATTTCCCTCAGGATGGTACGGTTTACTACAAGGTGGATGCTGCACGCTGGTCCGAAGCCGAAATCGTGCCGCTGGAAGCCGACATCGTGGGGGTCGAGGGCGATCAACTGGCCGCTTTGGTGGCCCTACGCGACAAGGGCGGGCCGGGGCTCAGCTGCTGGACCGTCTGTTTGCACAACACACGCCTTGGCATGCTGCATCCCGGCCATGTGCTGCGGACCGCACACGGCGACCCGCAATATTACGGGCTTTGCCCTTCCAGCCCGGCGGCGAGGGCCTATGTCACGGGCATGATCCAGGAAATTGCCGAACGCTACCGCCCCGACCGGATCGAGCTGGAAAGCGTGGACTTCATGGGGTTTTCCCATGGCTATCACCACGAAAAGGATGGCCTGCCTGTCCTGCCTGAGGATGCTTTCCTGCTGGGGGTCTGCTTTTGCGATCATTGTCTGGCCCGCGCCAAGGCGGCCGGGGTTGACGGTCAGGCGGCACGTGCCATTGCGGCAGACCTTTTGGACGCGGCCTTTGAACGGGACTTGCCCCAAGCCCGGTTCCCCGCCTTCGCCGCCGAGGGCATCGCCGCGTTTCGCGGGCTGCCGGCACTTTACGATTTTCTTCAATGGCGATGTGAACCCGTGACCGCTCTCATCGCGGACATCAGGGCGGTTGTGCCAAAGGGCGTGCAGTTGCTGCTGATCGACGCAGAGGGATCATGGTGGGGCGGGGTGGATGTGGCGGCGATTGCCCCCTTTGTCGATGGCGTGATCCACTGCGCCTATGTCACACCCTACAGCCGGATTTCCGCCGTGATGGCAAAGGCACGCCGTCTGCTGGGCGCCAAGAAAACGCTGATCGCCGGCTACCAGCTTTTCCATCCCAACGTGGCAGATAGCACCGATCTTGCGGCCCGTGTGACCGCCGCGCGCAATTGGGTCGATGGGTACAACTTCTACAATCTTGGAATGGTGCCGTCCAAACGGTTGGACTGGATCAGGACCGCGCTCGGCGGGGCGACGGCAGCGCCGTGATCCAGGTCACCTGCTATGACCCGCGCCAGATGATCGCAAACCCCTCAGCAACCATGTTTCCAAATCGCGGGTGATCCTGCGGCATTGGGGCCTTTGTTCGCGATCAGGTTGGCGACTGTGTCATCAGGGCCGCGGTCCGCGACCATTGTGTCCATCTCGGGCGGCGAGAAGGACAGTTTTGGTTGGCAGAAGCGCGGTTTCCACGACAATGCCACGACGGAGCGCTTTTCAAAGGGCGGGAGCCAAATGTCCGGCCCCGATATTGTCTGATGGATTGGGACAATCCATACGAGGTGCAGGTCAGATGCCAGTTGCCCAACCCGTCCGGCAAGACGACGGACCGGTAGACCGGGCCCTGCGGCTTGGTGTTATGGTGGCCGCACAGCCGGACGGCGCACTGCCACCGCAGGCGGTTCGGCTGCTGGCAGGTGTGCTCTTTGATCCGGGCTTCGCTGTCAGGATTTTTGCCGCTCCGCCTCCTTCGCGAGAGCCGGTGTTGCGGACCGTTCTTCCGCTGCTTCTGGCAGAAAAGTTTCTGGTCAAACCACCGCACCGCAGTGCCTTGCCGACCCTTGCCACCGTCACGGTCGAACCTTCTGTGGCAGCAAAGGGCTTGGCCATGGACGTCATCGTCGACTTGGGCGGGGGCGCGGTCGACCCAACCCTGGCCGAGGATACGGTTCATGGGTTGTGGCGCGTGATGGCGACGCCGCTGCAGGCCGCCTTGGCTGGCGCAAGCTGTACCGAAGCAACACTGGTCCGGTTCGATGGCACAGCCACGCCAAAGGTCATCGCCCGCGCGATCTACGACACAAAACCACTGGCAACGCACAACGCCGCCTATGTGTCCGAAAAATCGGCACAGATGATCTTACGGGAATTGAAGCGCTGCGCCCGGGACGGTGTCCCGGCTGATCTGGGTCCCGCGCTATCGGCGGCGCCGATCCACCTTTCCGGCGCGTGGGACTATGTGACCCGCACCGCCAGCAAGTCATTGCACCGGGTCCGCAAACACATCGCAAAGCGGCGCGGCCAATTCCTGCAAGGGTTCAGCCTGCAACTGGGGCACGGCACCGCGCTTGATTTCGATCCGGCGGCCACGCACCCGGTTCCCATGCCGCCGGTGTCCCTTTGGGCTGATCCGTTCCTGATTGTCCACGAAGGCGCAGTTCACTGCTTTTTCGAAGACGTCGACCCTGCCGTTGGCCATGGGCACATCAGCGTCGGCCGCGTCACCGAAACCGGATTGGTCGAGGTGCAGACCGCGCTAAGACAGCCGCATCACATGTCCTATCCCTTTGTCTTTCACCATGAGGGCAATCTGCTGATGATGCCCGAAGTGCATGCGGCAGGACGGCTGGAAATCTGGCGCTGCACCGCTTTCCCCTCGGTCTGGGAACTTCACGCCACCGCGTTTGAAGGCATTCCTGTGGCCGACAGCGTTCTGCTTGAACGGGATGGCACATGGTGGCTGTTCACCCACATTTCGCGCGACAGTTTCGGTGATTTTTGCAGCGACCTGCATGTCTTTCGGGTGAACGGCCCAGACCTGGGCGGGCTGGTTCCGCATCGTCTGAACCCCGTGGTCACCGACGCCTCGACAGCCCGCGGCGGCGGGCGCATCCATCAGGCCAACGGGCGCCTCCTGCGCTTTTCGCAGGACAATTCCGGCGGATCTTACGGACGCGCCTTGAACGTGATGGAGATCGTGCAGCTGGACCTTGACCATTATGAGGAGCGCCGTCTGCGCCACATCACTCCCGACTTCGCGCCGGGGCTAAACGGCTGTCACCATTTCGACGCCGTGGATGGCTGGATCGTCATGGACGTGCGGCATACCTGACCCGCGTCACTCGGCGGCAAGCGTGATGGCAGTGGCACCGTCAAGAACGCCCATCTCTTGCAGAACGCCCGCCATCTTGCTGCGGAACACCGGTTCGGCGAATTGCGCGGCATGCCGAACAAATTGCTGGGGATCGACATGCTCCAATCCCGAGGCTTCAAACCTTTCGACCGCGTCGACCAGGCCATCAACACTTTGATCCTTGAACAACACGCCCGTTTCGCCATCGACGACGGAATCCAGCACGCCGCCGCGGCCATAGGCAATCACCGGACGGCCTGCCGCCATCGCTTCGACCGGAACGATGCCGAAATCCTCCTCGCCCGGGAAGATCAGCGCCCGACAGCACGACAGATAGCGGCGTAGACGCTCGTCATCCACCCGCCCCAGAAAACGGATGTTCCCCTTGGACTTTCGCGCCAAGGCGGCCTCGGCCTTGTCAGGCCCCCCAATCACGAACAGGGGCCGGTCCAGCCGATTGAAGGCTTCAATCGCAAGGTCCGGACGCTTGTAAGGCGCAAGTTCGCCCAGCCACAGGTAATATCCACCGCGTTCTTCCGGAGCTACGGCAGTGAATTTTTCGACCGAAACCGGCGGGTTGATCACGTCAGCGTCGCGGCGCCAATACTTCCGGACGCGGCTTGCCACATGGTTCGAATTGGCGATGATGCGGTCCGGACGGGCCGCGGTATCAACGTCCCATGCGCGCAGGCGGCGGGCCATCGCAGGCATCAATTGCCGGGTCACGAAACCAGCATTCTCGCGGTAGATGGGATACTGATCCCAGATATAGCGCATTGGCGAATGGCAATAGCACAGATGCGGCACATCAACCGGTGTGATAACTCCCTTGGCGGGCCCCGCCTCGGACGACAGCACAAGATCGTAATTCGACAGGTCCAGCTCATCCAAGGCCGCCGGCATCAGCGGCAAGTACTTCTGGTACAGCCGGTCTGCCATTGGCAGCTTACCCACCGATGTTGTTATCACGCGATGGCGGCGCAGTTGGGCGCTGATCTTGTCGGGACGATAAGCGTGGGTGAAGATATCGGCTTGCGGAAACATTGTGCAAAGAGATTCGAGCACCTTTTCTCCACCACGCATTCCAACCAGCCAGTAATGGATGATCGCCACGCGCAAATCCGGGCGCAGGTCCGCGCAAGGTGCGTTTGAAAGGAATTGTCCGCCGCGATTTTGGGAGCCTGTTTTCATAGCCATATCCTCCTTCTAACGGGTCCGAAGATTTCCGCGCATCCACCTTGTTCAGAATGAGCCCGCGAACCTCGATCCCCATTTCATGCAATGTCGTCAAACCACGCTGAACCATGTCGCGCGGCGTCTGGTCGCAACTGACCAGGAAGAAATTCATTTCGACTTCCTGCGCGACGATCAGGGCATCCGGCACAGAAAGCAGCGCCGGGGCATCGACGATCACGAAGTCATAAGCGCGTTCCAACTCGCGCAGGACCTGACCAAACCAGGTGACCGACAAGGCATCTGCGCCCGTCCGAAGCGGGTCACGCGCGGCAAGCACGTCGAAATTGCAGCCAGACGGGCGGCTGATGGCTTCGGGCAGGTCGCATTTGTATTCAATGTAGTCGGCGAAGTCATAGGACTGATGCAGCCTGCCGCCCAGGGATTCCATGACCCTGGGACGGCGCAGGTCGCAGTCGACCATGATGACCGACCGCCCGGACAAGGCCACCATATGGGCCAAGGCCAGCGCGGTGGTCGTCTTGCCCTCACCCGGTGCCGCACCGAGGATCTGGACGCTTTGGCCACGCCCGGTGACGGGCCGACGCAGGCTTATGATGGTGCGAAGCTGGCGGATGCGTTCGGCATAGACCGAATTCGGATTTTCCTTCAGATCTGCCAGCATGTCCCGTGTGTCCTGCCAACCCTCGTCAGGGAGCGCGGTCAGCACTGGCAGTCCGGTCGCCGGTCCAAGCTCCCGGGTGGAGCGGAAGGTGGTGGGCGCCATCTCTTTGAACAGAACCCAGGCGGCGGCCAAGGCGGCCGTGACGGTCAGGGCAAGGCTTGCCAGCAAAGTGGGCCGGGGCGCTGACGGAGCTTCCGGCAGCATGGCGCGTTCCACCTGAACCGCATCGGGCTGCTGCATTTCCTGTTGCGCGCGTGTCTCGTTGATGCGGGCCAGGAAGGATTCATAGGTCTGTCGGGCGGCGTCGGCTTCGCGATTCAACTGGCGCAGGCCAAGCTGGCTGGCTGTCATGTTCGTGACTTTGCCTTCCAGATCACGGATCGCCGTTGCGATTCCAGACTCACGGTTGCGCGCCAGGTCCAGTTGACTGCGCCCCGCCGCGATGGCGTCTTCAAGTTCGCCCTGCATCGCGCTGCGCACTTCCTGCAGCTTCGTCTGGATTTCAACCCGGTGCGATTGCGTGGCGTCGTAGGTGCGCGCCCAAACCGCATCATCTTGGCGCAGCTTTAGCTGTTGGGCCGCAAGGTCCTTCATCGTCGGCGTATCGATGACGGTTGCCGCCGCCTCGATGTCCTGATGGGCCAGCATATCGGTCAACTGGCTCAACCGCGCTTCGGCTTCGACCCGGGCGGTGCGAACCGAGGCCAACTGGGCGTTCAGGTCACTCAGTTGCTTGGACACGTTGTCCAAAGTGCCGCCATCCGAGATCAGGCTATCGGATTGGAACTGGGCAACAGCGCGCTCCGAGGTCTCGACCTGCTGGCGCAGAGCACCAAGTTGATCTTCCAGCCACGCGGTCGCACGGACCACCGCCGACCGGCGATTTTCAAGCTGCAGCGCGATGTAGGCGTCCGAAAGCCCGTTGGCCACGTCGCGCGCCAAGACCGGGTCCGCCGCATCGACGCGGATGATCATGACATAACTGTCGGTCTGGGCATAAGCGGTGCGAATGTTCTGCACGGCGTCGACAAGCCGCGCTTCACGCGCGCTGGCTGCTTCGGCGTCGCTGACCGGGGCCGGATCGCTTGAAAACAGCGCGTGGAACAGGCCCTTCACCCGCGCCACCAGCGACTTCGGCTTGTTCGCCGGATCGAGTTGATCCAGTTCCTTGGGCGTCAGGCTATCCAACATCTTCTCGATGACAAGATTTGATTGCAGCACGCCGATTTCGCTGTTCACAATCTGGGCGCTTGGGGCGACATCGGCCACGACATCCGCGCTGCCGACGACCTGCACCTTGCGGGTATCAAGCATGAGCTTGCTGTAAACCGTATAGGTCGGCGTCACCTGCTGCATGACGATCCAGACCAGAAGGCCCGCGCCAAACGCCAACCCGCCGATCTTCCAGCGACCTTGCCACAAAGCCCGGAACAGGGTGCGCGTTTCGACGGCGTCGAAATCCTGCGCGGTCGGCACATTCTTGGCGTTCGACGAAAGCGCCTGAAATCGTGCTGCTCGGGCGTTCATTCCACATTCCTCACATAACAGCCACGCAGTGCGCGCAGCGGGACTCTTGTCCTGATCCTGTCTTCAGGCCTCGCAACACCGCTGGACCAATCGCCCGAGCGGCAATTCGAGGGCAGTCCCTGATCTTGCCGCGACACTCATCCGTCGCGCGACTTCTTGTCAAATTTCTTGCAATTTCGTCGATCCTTTGATCACGAAAGACGACCCAATCCGGGTCTTTGGCAGTCACTATCCCTCAGGGCGGGAAAGTGTAGTCGATTGCTTCCAATCGATTCGAAATGGTGGCAGTCTGGGTCGAAATTCCCCGATGCAGATCGCTTTCGGGTGAATTCAATATCGTTCGGGCACCGCCAAGTCATGCAGTTCTTGCCAAGCACGCCGATAGCCATCGTCCTGATCGGCGCCCTGATGGCCGTCGGTTTGCGTCGGGGATTGTGGCTGTTCTTTGCCATGATGCCGCTTGGGGCGGCGGCGGCGTTCAATTTGCCCTCGGTCGGGAACGCATCCTTCGGCATCAAGGAACTGGCCTCCATCCTTGTGTTGGGGATGGTGTTCTTCCGGCCCCGCGGATTTGACAATCTGATCGGGACGCTGCGGCCGGGCCAGCCCGGGGCGATTGCGCTTGTTCTGTTTGTCTATTGCATCCTGTCGGCCCTTTGGGTGCCGTCGGTGTTCGGCGGTATGACAGAGGTTTTCACCATCTCACGCGATGCCAACACCAACGGCATCCGGTCGATTCCCCTCGGGCCCACAGCGGGCAACCTGACCCAGCTTTTTGCGCTCTCGCTCAGCTTGGCAGCCTTTCTGGCGCTGGCGACCCATAGCCGGACTGATCCGGATCCGCGCCGAATTGAACTGGCCATGGCGGTTGCCACCGGACTGAACCTGGCCTTGGGCCTGATCGACATTCTCAGCGCCGATGTCGGGGCATCCCACGTGATGGACGTGCTACGGACGGCGAACTACTCGATCCTCTCGGAAGCGCAGATGATGGGGTTCAAGCGGATGATCGGCGGCTTTCCCGAGGCATCAAGCTTCGGCAGCTTCTCGATGGGGCTGATGGGGTTCTGGTTACACCGCTATCTGATCGATCCAAAATCGAAGCTGGCCCTGACGATGGCCTTGATCGCCTTGTTCTGCGTGGTGCGGTCCACCTCTTCGGCAGCCTATGTCGCGATGGTGGTCTATATCGGGATCTATGCAATTTACGGCGCCGCCACGCGGATCGGGACCGTCCTGTCCAAGCAGATCGTGATCACGTCCATTCTGGGCATCCTCTTGGTGTGGCACGCGATGATCATGATCTACGCCGCCTACGAGCTGGTTGAACCCGTGACCGCCTTCCTCAATGAAAGTCTGTTTGACAAGCTGGGATCGGATTCAGGTGTGGAACGGATGAGCTGGAACGCACAGGCGCTGAAGAACCTGACGGACACCTGGCTGATCGGCGCGGGTCTGGGCAGCGCCCGGGCCTCGAATTGGTTGCTCAGCAGCCTTGGCAGCGTTGGGGTGCCCGGAACGGGCCTGTTCATCGCCTTCCTGATTTCCGTGTTCCGAATGGAGGTGTCAAAGCCGGGCAGCCCGGCCGACATGACGGTCGGCGCGCTGAAATGGGGCTGCGTGGCAACAATCGTGACCGAATTGCTGATCGCGTCCACGCCCAATATCGGGGTCTTCTTCTTTGCCATGACCGGCCTTGCCACCGGGCTGGCCCGCAGCACGCAATTGGTCGAGACGGCCAAACCCACGTCTCCTTTGGTGCGGAGACGCGCGGCATGACCTTTCGCCCTGCGCTGGCTGTGGCGCTTGCGCTTTTCGGGCTCTGGGCACCGGAAGGTGCATGGGCCTACGATCGGGCGCTGACGGGACCGGTCCTGGGGGCCTCGACCGATTTTGGTCAGACGTGGAACCCTGCCATCCTTGGGGCATCCTTAGCGCTGCCTCTGTCCCTGTTTCGCGACGAGATCTTCTGGAAGAATGTGGAAACGGATCGCGGCGCTTTTGTCTTCGACAATCCGCGCACAACCTATCCCGATCTGCTGCCGCCCCTGGGTGCGCACTTGATGCTTCTGGTCAACAACCCGCATCCCGGCCACGACGGCGGCTCGACACCCTGGACCGAGGCGGGCGTGCAAGCCTTCGCCCGCGACACGGTCGAAACACTACGACGCTTTCCCGGCATCGAGATCGTCGAGGTCGGCAACGAGATGAACTCCAAGACCTTCGCTTGGGGACCCGGCTGGGACGGTCCAATCGAGGCGCGCGCAGCCAGTTACGTGCGCCTGCTGGCGGCAACCGCGCAGGCCGTCCGGGCAGAACGGCCCGGTGTGGAGATTCAGGGTGGGGCTGCGCATTCGATCCCGATTGCCTGGTTCAAAGCGATCTTCGCGCAGGGTGCGGCGGCTTATATGGATGCCTTGGTGATCCACCCCTACACGATACGTCCCGAACAGCTGGCCCGCCAGATCGCCCTCCTGCGGCGCGAGGTGCCGCAGACGGCGAACATGCCCATTGCTGTCACGGAATTCGGCCAAACCGATGCGTCGACGGCTTCAGCCTATCTGATGAAGTCCTACTGCCAGCAGGCGATTTCTGGGGTCAGCCGCGCCATCTGGTATCCTCTCAATCCTCGGGGCGACGGACTTGCAGCCCTGCTGTCGCCCGACGGCGGCCTAACCCCGGCAGGAGAGACCTTCCGCTTCATCCGAGCCCATTTCGAAGGCCGCCCTGCGGAGGATATTTCGCCCGACCCCTTCACCTATGGCTGCCGGTTTGGCTCTGACACTCTGGTGATTTGGGGAGAGCCGCGTGACGTCGCCCTCGCCCCGGGCGTCAGGGCGCTTGACCTGTCCGGCAAGCCGTTGCCGGACAGCGCCGCACAAAGGTTGTCGCCGGACGTCCCGCTGATCCTGCAGGGCACCTTGGGCACGCTGCGCCTTGGGCAAGAGGTTAGCCTTGGCCCCAACGGCATCCTTGCCGACAGTTGGAATCAGTTTGCTTATCCCGAAACGGGCGGTGCGCCAGACCCTTTCGAACGTCTGGTCCGCCAAAATGGGCAAGATAGTCCCCTCCTCATGCGCCCCGGCCAGGACAGCGATGGCGTGCCCTGGACACCCTATCTTGGCACAGACATCGACGGCGTCGCCCGCGCTTCGGCAGAATGGGTCCAGCCGTCAAATCCCCCGGCAGGCCCGATCGATATCGTCTACCGCTACCACATGGCAGAGGCGGCACGGGTGACGGCAGAGGTGCGCCTTGAACCCTGGGACGGGGGCGTGACCGTCTCGGTTCTGCTGAACGGAACGGTCCTGCGCCAAGCCGCGGTGACGAACAAGGAAACGATCACACTCGATCCCCTGTCACTGGCTCAAGGTGACGTGATCGAGGTCGTGGCGGCGCCCAACCCCAAGCAGGGTGGCACGGGGCTGCGCGTGATCTTGAAACAGGCTGTGCAATGACGAACCGGGCGCCCCCAGAATGCCGCTGTTCCGGCCCGCAATGGCTGCAATGGACTGACAGCAACTTGGGCATGCGATGCTGACAGGACCAAAATGCAACTGAGCAAGATCGTCATGATCAACGACACCAGCGTTTCGCGCGGCGGCACGGCTGCACTGGCGCTTCTGGCCATGCGAAACCTGCGGGCACGGGGCATCCCAGTGCAGTGGCTGTGCGGCGACGATGGCCGGAACGACGAATTCGCGGCCTTGCAGGTGCCGGTGTCCGCAGCCCATCAAGTGCCCCTGTTGGAGCGGAGCCGGGCAGACGCAGCCCGGGCGGGGGTCTACAACACCGCTGCGCGGGATCTGGTGGCCCATCACATTGCCGCACATGACGACGCAGCGACGGTGTATCATCTGCATGGCTGGGCGCAGATCCTGTCACCTGCCGTGTTCACTGCCCTTGCACCGGTTGCTGACCGCGTATTCGTTCATGCCCACGACATGTTCCTCGCCTGTCCGAATGGGGTCTACATGGATTATCGGCAGGGCGCGGTGTGCACTCGCACCCCGCTCAGCCTCGATTGTGTGCTGACCAATTGCGACAAGCGGGCCTATCATCACAAGCTTTGGCGCGTCGCCCGCCACGCGGTGCTGCGTCGCACGTTCAGCGCCGCTCTGCCTTGGGCCGGTGTATTCCAGATCCACCCCGACATGCAGCCCCGGTTGGAGCGTGGCGGGATTCCTGGCCGGCTTTGCAAGACCCTGCGCAATCCCGCAGATCCCTACTGTGCCACGCGAATCCCGGCCGAGGCCAACACGGGATTGATCTACGTCGGACGCCTTGAAAGGGACAAAGGCGTTCTGGCTTTGGCACAGGCGGCGCGGCGCACCGGGTCCGCGGTGACCTTCATTGGCGAAGGGGTGCTGCGGGCAGAACTCGAGTCGCGGTTCCCGGAATTCCCCGTCACTGGCTGGAAAACCCGGGACGAGATCGGCGCCATAGCCGCACAGGCGCGGGCCCTGGTGATGCCGTCCCTGCACTCGGAACCCTTTGCCTTGGTTCTGCCCGAGGCGATTCATTCCGGTCTGCCCGTGCTGGTGTCCGACACCGCCCTCATGGCACGAGAGATCGTTGCGCGGGGCCTTGGTCTGGCCTTTGACCCAAGCGATGATACGTCTTTCGACGCTGCGCTGACCAGCATCAACACGACCTCACCGGATCGCCTGCGCGGGATGAGCGAGGCGGGTTTCTCTACCCCTCAGCGTCTTGCGCTGACTGTGGAAAGCTGGACTGATGGCCTGATCGAAGCCTATCAGGGGGCCGTCTTGCGCCAGCGGCCCTCTTGATATGATCGGGTGCGGCTGAAGCCAAGGATGCGCTGCGGCTCGCAACGACCAAGACAAATGTCCATGATCGCCTTCATGTTGCCCAGCAGCCGGCCACGGTAATCGGCCCAAGGACGCGGATGCAGCGTGCCCAGAAGGTTCGACCCCATGTTGCGGATCATCAACCGCCGCGCCCGCGGCCAGCCAATCGTGCCCTTGCGCAGCATGTAAACAGGGTTGGCGATCTGCGAATAGCCCAAGTTCAAGCCAGGCGTCCGCCCTGTCTTGGTGCCCAAATGCACGCCGCGCGTCACGGTTGGCTGCACGCAGCGCCCATATGCAAGAAGCCGGGCCGAGAAATCGGCATCTTCCAGCCAGCTGTAAAGTGGCAAGTTCTCGTCAAAGGTGATGGCGTGGGAAACCACCGGCTCCGCCCGGATTGCCATGTTGCAGCCATAGCCATTGTCAACCGGGCGAAACTGCCGTTCCGCCGGAGTGCGGATTGCGTCCGTCAGAAGGCGCTCTCCTTGCTCAAAGTTGAGACCCGGGCCAAGGATGCCATCTGCAATCAAGACCCCCGTGGTCATCACGATGTCCGGATGCGTGTCGAAGATCTGCTCGACCTCTTGCAGGTAATCCGGGGCCATCAGAAAGTCATCGTCCAGAAACATCAGCAGATCGTCGGCGGTAAGCCGGCTCAGGATTGCATTGCGTTGCCGTGACAGACCCTTCGGGCCCAGCAGAACCTCCACTTCGAAGGGAAGATCAGCTGTCTCCAATCCGCCAGCATGCGCCATGTCACTGACGCTCAGCACAACCAACTCGGGCAGCCGGGTCTGACGCGTCAGAAAACGGACTGTCTCTGCCACGATCCCGGGCCGGCCTGCGGTGGGGATGCCAATGACAATGCGGCGCGTACCCGATCCTGTCCTTGAATGCGTCATCTTGCTTGCCGCGGCCATGGTCTGAGTTTCCATTCAGGAGGCACCCTGCCGACGCACAACGACATCGAATGTACGCAGCAAAATGCGCATGTCCCGCGCAAAGCTGAGGTTTCTGACGTAGTCCACATCCAGCGCCACGCGCTCGGAATAGGTGCAGTCGCTCCGGCCGCTGACCTGCCATGCACCTGTGATGCCGGGGCGGACCGACAGATAATCCCGCGCATTTTCGCCGTATTTCACCAATTCCTCGGTTGTGATCGGGCGTGGGCCGACCATCGACATGTCGCCGCGCAGCACGTTCCACAACTGCGGCAGTTCATCCAGACTGCTGGATCGCAGGAACGCACCAAGTCGAGACACGCGCGGATCACGGTGAACCTTGCGGCGCACCTCCCAATCCTCCCGAGCGATCGGGTCGATGGTCATGATGTGATTGAACATCTTGGCCCCGTTGGGAACCATGGTGCGAAATTTGTAGCAGCGAAACAGCCGACCGCCACGTCCGACGCGGACATGGCTAAAAAACACAGGCCCGTCTCGGCGCATCAGGATCAGGCCGGCAACAATTCCCATCACTGGCGCAATCAAAATCAGGCCTACGAATGCAGACACGCGGTCAAAGGCCATTTTCGCCAAAGAGTCGCCGGGAACAACACCTTCCACCCGTCTCTGTACAACAGCATCCGGGCGCTTGACGGCGACATGCGGTTCCAGGAATGGATCATGAGCGATATTCAAGATGGCTACCCCTATTCAATCGCCATCGTTAAGACATAATCTGGACGGGTTCTCGACATGAGAGTCATCAACAGATTGTTTACGATTTGGAGATAAGGGCCAGGCAGTTCAGGGCGAATCGCAGTGAGGACATTCGCACAAAATATAATATCATTCTAAATCAATAACATAAACAGATGCACTGGAGACGCATTCTGCACAAAAAATCACAAGATACCCGCTAAAGTTGCATTTACGCCGAAACAGTCGCGCAAATCAATAGCAGTCGGAATCATGGCCGAAACTTGACCGGTAATCTTGATTGTGAACAGACGATCTGCAAACTCTGCGGACTGCGGCAATTGTTTCCAGACTGCAGCCGAAACCATGCCTTTCTGTTGCCATGTTTGACAAGCCCCCCTCTGGTCCCGATAGTCGGGTTAACAGATCGCAAACAGAGCATTGTCATGAACCAGGTTCTCCAGTCGCCTGCAGCAGAATCGCTTTTCCCGGCGACACCGGCGCAGCATCGGCTTTGGTGCCTTGCCCGGGATTACGGCGATTCGGTCTCCAAAAACATCGCCGTGCAATGGGAGCTGCAGGGCCGTTTCAGCGATTCCGCGGTGGAAACTGCTTTCCAGACGGTCTTTGATCGGCATGAAATCCTGCGGACAGCATTTGCAGAGCATGACGGCGCGCTTTGGCAACATGTGGTGGCGCAGGTGCCATTCCATCTGGGCTCGATCGACATTCGAAGCATCCCCCCCGCGCAATGCGAGACGCGGATCCGCGACATCGCCGAGGAACTTGCGGCCAAGCCTTTCGACATGGGCACCCCGGGACAGTTGCGCGCCTGCCTTGTGCGGTTTGCGGCGGAACGGGCGATGCTGCTGATCGCAACGCATTACGGCGTGTTCGACGGCTTCTCGATCAAGGTACTTGGCCGCGAGATCGGAACCCTGATCGCCGCCGCCGAAACCGGTACACCCGCAAACCTTCCGGAGCTTGCGCTGCAGTACGGCGACTATGCCCAATGGCGCGCCGCCTGTGCGCAAAGCGCGTCCATGACCGAAGCACGCGACTTCTGGCACACCAGACTGCGCGACAAACCCTATTTCGAACTCCAGACCGACCGTCCGCGCCAACCCGGTGCCGAGCGGGCTGGCACCACACTGAAACTGCCGATGGCGCCGAACTTCCGCGCTGATCTGGACCGGGCTGCCAAGGCTCAGGGCACGTCGTCGTTCGCCTTCGGGGCCGGAGTTATGGCAGCGGCATTGCACGCCGTGACGGGTCAGGCGGAAGTCGGGTTCACCACCTGCGTCGCGGGGCGCGAGGAAGCGGAACTTGAATCCCTGATCGGGTCATTCGTGAACCCCGTCGTGCTTCAATTTGCCTGCGCGGGGGCCACGGTAGGCGATCTTGTCAGTGCATCGCGGCGCAGCGTCGCCGAGGCCTTGGCCAACGGCGATTATCCCTTCGACGACTTGGCCCGAGACCTTGGCCAATCGCCAGCGCCCGGCAAGACACCCTTCGTGGCGCCCTTCTTCTCGCTTCAGTCGGTCTTCGTGGAAGAGCAGGACTATGGCCCGCTGCGCATCGTCTCGGTGCCCTCGCACACGCCGCAGGTGACCCATGATCTGGCCATTCAAGTCATCGGTCGTGCATCGGGTTGGCACATGATCATCGACTACGACACCGGCCTGTTTGACGAGGCCACGGTCCGGCAGTTTGCCGATGTTGTGCAAAAGGGCTTTGCGACCGCCTTCGATCGCCCGTCAACCCCCGCAGCGGCCTTGGTTGCCGCCCCTTCCCGGGCCATCAAATCCTCACCGCGGCCCGAAGTGCCGGTGGCTGAAAAGCCCATGCCGGGGTTTGCCCCGGTCTTGCGGGCGGCGCCGCAGACACTCAGGCGGCTATCGGCGATCTGGCAGGATTGTCTGGCCGTGGCAGCACCAGAACCGGGCAACGATTTCTTTGATCTGGGCGGCAATTCATTGGGCGCCTTGCGGATGCTGGCGAAGGTGGAAGCCGACCTTGGCGCGCGCATCGCCATTGCGGCTTTTTTTGACAATCCCACCCTGGGCGGCCTTGCCTGCAAGATCGACGCCGTGTTGGGGACGACAGCCGAGGCAGGGGACGATGGCCTGTGGAACCTGATCACCCTGCGCCCCGCGTCGGCGAAGGCACCGCTGATTGTGTCGATCAACCAGCCCTTCCTGTACCACGGTCTGGTGCGCAGCCTTGAGCCTGAGGTTGAAATGATCAACTTGCACGTCAGGGATACCGCCTCGCTGCAAGGTGCGGAGTCCGAGGTGCTTTCGGCGCTGATCCAATCTGCCGTCGAAACGGTCGCCCTGCGCGGGGCGGGACGGCGGGTTTTCCTGATCGGCCACTGCGTCGACGGCACCCTGGCCCTGCTGATCGCCCGAAAGCTGGTGGATCTGGGCCAGACACCGGATCTCGTCGCGATGATCGACTGCTGGGCACCGGATGCGAACGTCGCCATGTCACCTCGCCGTTTGCAGTTGCGGCGAATGGGGGCCAAGGCGCGGCGCTGGGGTCAGAACCTGCGTCAGTTGGCAGCGGGCGAGATCGGTTGGACGGAATTCCTGTCGCGCAACAAGATCACCCGCCCCGTCCTGGAGTGGATGGGACGTGTCGCCCACGCCACGGAGGCCGAACGCGAGGAATGGGCAGTCAACGCAAGGCTGGTGGCACTGGTCCGCTCGATGACCCAAGCGACCTATTCCGGCCCGGTGGTCCTGTTCGCCACAGGAGGCCAGAACCCCGACGCACGGCCCCGCCTGTTCGGCTGGGCTGACTGGCTGCCCGCGGATACGCCGATCTACGATCTGCCCGGTTGGCACGAATACGCGCTGAAGAAGCATGGCGTAAAGGCCATATCGGCCATCCTTGGCTGCCGCTTGAGCCGCCGTGCGGCGTGACTGGGACAGCTGTCGGGATTGACCTGTGGCAGTGGTCGCTTGACTGTGACGCGACAGAAGCCGGACGCCGCAGCGCTGTTCTAAGCGAGGCGGAACAGGCGCGCGCGGAACGCTTCGTCCATGATCGGGATCGCATCCGCTTCATTTCCGGCCGATCACGCCTGCGGGGCATCCTGTCGGACATGCTCGGAACCTCCCCATCGTCACTGACCCTGCACGAGGACGCCCAGGGCAAGCCGTTCGTGCAAGGTGGCCCGGTGTTCAACCTCAGCCATTCGGCCGGCCTCGCCGCCCTTGCCGTTTCGCTCGATCAGACCGTTTGGCTGGGCGTTGACATCGAAGGGCTGCGCCCTGTCGATGATGGTCTTGACGCTTTGGCCTTCGCCCCCGAAGAGCGCGAGGCGCTGCGCGCCGTCGCACCTTCAGCCCGGCAAGAGGCCTTCTTCTTGGGTTGGACCCGAAAGGAAGCCGTGGTGAAGGCCACGGGCAAGGGTCTTCGGGCCGACCTTCAAAGCTTCGCGGTCTCGTTGCAGCCGGGGCAACCGGCTTGCCTGCTCCGGATGGATAGCCAAAACACCAATGACTGGCGCTTGCACGACTTCCGCCCGCGTGCCGACATTGCCGGCGCGATCGCCTGCAGGACCAGCGGCCGCGAAATTCGGGTCACACGGCGCAGTTGACCGCAGAAAAGGCCGCCGCATGTGACGCCGCATGTGACGGCGGGGGCTTTTGCCCAGGTCAGAGCCCCGTCAAGTGCCTGTCCGCTTGCGCAGGAAATCCTTCACCGAAGGCCGGGCGACAGACGGGGCAGCCGCACCGCGCTGGTCGGCAAAAGCCGCCAGCTCTCGCAGGCTGGGGTTGTCCAGCACATGGCGCGCTTCCAATCCATAGCCTTTGGCGATCATCCGCGCCGCCAGCCGGAATACAGCCAGACTGTCGATCCCCATCGCAAAGATCGTCTCGGTCACCGAAATCTCTTTCAGCCCCAAGACCTCGCACCAGATCGCGGCCAAGGCCTTTTCGGTCACCGTTTCAGGCGCGCCGCCGACAGGCGCAGCGCGGCGGGTCACCGTGAAATCCGGATCGGGCAGAGCCTTGCGGTCCAGTTTGCCGTTCGCGGTCTGGGGAAGGGCCGCAAGCTGCTGCCAAAGCGTTGGCACCATGTAGTCGGGCAAATCGCGGGCCAACGCAGCGGCAAGCGCCGACGTGTCGACCGTGCCAACGACATAGCCAACCAGCCGCTCCTGCCCACCCGGCGCGGTCTTCAGGGCCACGGCAGCCGCCGCCACGCCCGGCTCGGCGCGCAAACGGGTCTCGATCTCTGCCAGTTCGATGCGGAAGCCACGCAGTTTGATCTGCCCGTCGCGACGACCCAACAGACGCAGACTGCCATCGGCGGCGCGCGTCGCAAGGTCGCCGGTGTGGTAAAGCCGCTGGCTACGCCCGGCAATCACGCCGGGGCGGAAGGCCTGCGCCGTCAGGTCGGGCCGGTCGAAATAGCCCTTGGCCAGACCTTCGCCGGCAATCACCAGTTCCCCAACCTGGCCGGGGGCGCACAGCATCCCCGATCCGTCAACCACATGAAGTTCGGTGTTGGCGACGGGCACCCCGATTGTTACCGCACCGCCTTGGCCAATCCGCGACAGGGCGGACCAGATCGTGGTTTCGGTCGGGCCATAGAGGTTCCACAGCGTGCCGCCTTCTGCGGTCAGCCGGGCCGCAAGATCCGGGGCAAGGGGCTCGCCCCCTGCCAGCATGCGCAAGCCCGCAACGGGTTCCAGACCGGCCTCCAGCAGCAAACCCCACAGCGTCGGCGTCGCCTGCATCACCGTGATGTCACCGCGTTTCAGCCTTTGAACAAGCTTAAAGCCGTCAAGAACGTCACTGCGGGTGGCGATTTCAACCTCGGCACCGACCGTAAGCGGCAAGAACAGTTCCAGCGCAGCGATGTCGAAGCTGACGGTGGTAACGGCCAACATTTTGTCGGTCGGCCAAAGTCCGGGCGCCTCGGCCATCGAACTCAGGAAATTCACCACCGCCCGGTGCGGAACCTCGACCCCTTTGGGCGTGCCGGTCGAGCCTGAGGTGAAGATGACATAAGCCGCATCCTCGGCCGAAACCCGGCGCGGTTGCGGCACCGCACCCTTGCGCGCCGAGGAGGGAAGAATGACAGGGCGCGCGCCTCCGCCGGACAAGGTCGTTGCGTCTGGCGCGACGACAGCGGCGACCCGCGCCGTGTCCAGCACCAGGATCTGCCGCGCCAAGGGCAGGTCCGGATCAACCGGCACATAAGCATGCCCTGCTTTCAAGACGGCCAACAGGGCCACAACCATGCCCCGATCCCGCGGCACGGCAACGCCGATCCGTTGGTTCTGCCCGGGAACCCGCGCCTGAATTTGGGCGGCCAAAGCATCGACTTCGACCATCAGGTCGGCATAGGTCAGAAAGCCCGCAGCATCGCTGACCGCAGTCGCCTGGGGAACCTGCTGGCAGGTGCGGGCTACCAGATCCTGCACCAGGGCCATCCGGTCAAAGGCCATGGCGCTGCGGTTCCAGCGTTCCGCCATCTCGCGGACCTGAGGTTCGCGCATCAGTGGCAAGGTGGCGATGGGCATTTCCGGTGCTTCGGCCATTGCGTCCAGCACGGTTTCAAGATGCCCGACCCAGCGGTCCACGGTGGCCCGGTCAAACAGGTCTGCGTTGTAGTCGACGTCTATGCGCAGCCCGTCGCGGCCTTCGACCATATTGAAGAACAGGTCAAAGTTCACAGCGGCCTTGGGATTGGCCGAAACAGTGGCCCGGGCGCCACCCAGCCGCAGGTCTTCTGGCACACGCTCCAGATTGAACTGCACCTCGGTCAGGGGCAGGCGTGACAAGGTGCGCGGCAGGTCAAGATCGCGGACCAGCGTCCCCAGCGTATAGGCGCCGTGATCAAAGGCCGCCCCCACCGCATCGCGGACCCGGGCAAGATGTGTGGTCGCAGCGTCCTGCGGGTCAAAATCCGCACGGATCGGCAAGAAGTTCACCAGATGTCCGACCAGCGAGGGGTCCTCCAGCTTGGCTTGGCCACCGGTGGGAACGGCCAGCACAACCTGGCCGCTGCCGGACAAGCGGCCGAGGGTGATTTGCAACCCGGCGAAGAGGGACGAGAACAAGGTGGCCCCGTGCTTGGCCCCCGTCTTGCGCAGGCGCTTGACAAGGTCAGCGCCAATGCGGGCCGAGGCGGTGGCACCGGCGAAGCTCTTGCGGGCCGGGCGCGGGCGGTCCGTCGGCAGGTCTGGCAAGACCGGCAAATCGGCATATTGCGATTTCCAGTACGAACGCACCTTGGCATCCGGCGCGCGGTCTTGCGCCTGTTGGGCAAAGGCGGCGAAGGATTGCGCAGGGCCCAACTTTGCCGTGCGCCCTTCCGCGCGGGCCGTGTAAAGCGCGGCCAGTTCGGTGAAAAGCGTGTTGAATGACCAGCCATCACAAACGATGTGATGCGCGGTCATGACCAGAACGTGCTGATCCGGGCCAAGACGGTACAGCATCGTGCGGAAGGCAGCAGCGCCGGTGATGTCCACCGGCCGCCGCGCATCGGCCGACAGGGCGTCACGCAAAGCCGCCTCGGCATCTGAGCCTGCAATGTCCTCATATATCGGCACCACTTGAGCCGGCGGCGTGACTGTGAAGCTGGAACCATCCCGCGCGAACTGCGCCCGCAACGCATCATGGCGTGCGACAAGGTCCGTCAGGGCGGCCGCCAATGCAGCACGGTCCAGCGGCCCCTCGATCCGCATCGACACGCTTTCATTGAAACTTGCCGCCGGCAGATCGCCCAACTGATGGGTCATCCAGATTTCGCGCTGGCTTTCGGTCAGGGCGACCGGGCCAGACACCTGCTGGGGCACCGGCATGGCCGCTTTCGCTGGCACTGCGACAAGATCCTTCGGCAGCAGAATGCCCACCGCGTGCAGCGCGTCGAGGGCATTTTCGAAGGCTCGCAACACGGCGGCGCATTCGGCCTCGCCATGGGTGGTGGTCAGGAAACCGCAGAACCCTTCCAGCACATGCACGCCCTCCAGCCGCATCAGCGGGAAAAGCAGCGTCGCGCGCGGATCGTGCTGGCTGGTGTTGATGACGAACCAACTGGAGAATTGGCTGACCAGTGCGGGAAGCCCGCGCGCGGCCAAGGCCGCATTCATCTGCCGCGCCAAAGCTGCGGCACGGTCAGCGGTGCCAGACCACAGCCGTTCGCCCTGGCGTTCCAGGTGATCGAGCACCGCGTTGACGGCGGCGATGACCAGCGGATGGCGCACGAAGGTGCCGGCGAAGAACGTCGGCGCCACCTGCGGCGCGCTGTCATCGCCATAGCCCCATGCCCCGCCGTCCAGCGCATCCATGAAGCGCCGTTTGCCCGCCAACACGCCCACCGGCATGCCGCCACCGACGACCTTGCCATAGGTGGCCATATCGGCCTCGATCCCCCACAGGCCCTGCATGCCCTTGGCATGGGTGCGAAAGCCGGTCACGACCTCGTCCATCACCAGCGCAGTGCCGCCGTCCTTGGTGATCCGGCGGATATCGCGCACGAAGTCAGCGGGCTGCAGCTCGGGATGACGGCTTTGCACCGGCTCCACCACGACGGCTGCAATGTCGGCGACATTCGCCCGGATCCAGTCCAGCGCGGCAGCGTCGGCCCAAGGCAGCACCACCATGTTGGAGACGCCTTCGACCGGAATTCCCGGCGCAATCGGCAGGGCGCCGGGTTCGCCCCGGGCCTTGGCCTTGATCAGAACCTCGTCGAACTGACCGTGATAGTCATTGGTGAAGGTGACGATCTTCTTGCGGCCGGTGACCGCGCGGGCCAGACGCATGGCAGCCATCACCGCCTCGGACCCGGTGTTGCAGAAGGTCACCCGGTCATGCCCGACAAAGCGGGCAAAGCGTTGCGCGGTGGGGCCTGCGCTGTCCTGCTGCGGGCCTATGGGAAAGCCCCGCGCCATTTGCGCCGCAACCGCCTCGGTCACGAAATCCGGGGCGTGACCGAAGGCCGTGGTGCCAAAGCCGTTGACCAGATCAATCAAACGGTTGCCGTCGACATCCTCGATATAGGCGCCGCGGGCCTTGGCTGCGACAATCGGGAAGATCAGCTCTTTCCACTCTGCCCGGAAGCCTGCGACGGTGCGCGGATCCGCGTGGAACGGACGATTATCCTGCGTGTGGGCCTTTGACCCGCCAAATTTGGCGCTGTAGCGCTCGGCCAGATCTGTGGCAAAGGCCTGCTGCGCGGGCGTCAGTTCGGCATGGGTCAGGGCCGGGGCGCGACCGAAGCGGATCGGCTCCGGCTTGGCGGGCGGGTCTTCCGCCACCGGCGTGACAGCCGGGGCTGGCACAGGGGTCACAACCGGCGGGTCCACCGTTGCCGTCGGGGTCGCGCCGCCCATCACGCGCAATTGTTCGCTGAACAGCGACTGCATCGCCTGCATCTGGGCCTGCATCAGGCTCGCCATATCCCCGCCAACTGCGCCGGCAACCAACGGGGCAAGTGGGGCTGTCGGCGCCGGGGCCGCGACAGGGGCTGCCATCACCGGCGACGCCGGGGCTGGGGCGAGGACGGCCGCCTCGGCAGGCAAGACGGCATCAAGATGGCCGGCCACAGCCGACAGGGTCGGAAAGTCGCTCAACAGGCTGCGGAAGCTGATTTCAACGCCATAGGTCTTGGCAAGCGCCTGCGACATCTGCCCCATGAACAGGCTGTCAAAGCCCAGTTCAAGGAAAGGCGTCCGGGCATCGGCAAGGGTGACCTGCTCTCCGGACAGGTCAGTCAGCATCGCGGCAAGGTCGCGGATCAGACGGTCGGTGCGCGAAGCGGCGGCTTGGGTCTGGGGCATGATATGGCTTTCGACAAAAGGCGGGGCCGTCAGGACGGCTGGGATGGCAGCTTCGCGCGGGACGGGCGCGACAGCAGTTCGGGCCGGCGGATCGACCCAATGGCGTTTCTTGACAAAGACGGTTCCCGGCAGGTCAAGCTTGCGGGTGCCGCGACGACTTGCCTTGGGCCAGTCGATTTCGACACCCAAAGACCACAGCTTGCCGGTGGCACTGGCCATAGCCGCCTCGTCCGTGACCGGGCGAGTGTGATCAGGCAGCGATTGCAGCAGGCTGGCCGCAGCCTCGCGAGACAGATTTTGGGCCGCGAAAGTGGACAGGGTGTTGCCGGCGCCAACCTCCAGCAGAACCGGGGTTCCGCGTTCGGCAAGGCTTTGCACCGCACGGGCAAAGCGCACCGGAGCGCGGGCCTGCCGGGCCCAGAAGCCGGGATCGGTGGCCTCGGCCGCAGTCATCAACGCACCGGTCATTGCAGAGACCATCGGGATGTTCGGTGACTGAAGATTCGCCCCCGCCAGACTTTCGCGCAGCGGAGCTACGACGGGGTCCATCATCGCGCTGTGGAAGGCGTGGCTGGTGTGCAGGCGGCGGTGCGTCAGGCCAGCGGCGTCCAGCCGGCGCTCCAGCATGGCAATCGCGGCATCGGCTCCCGCGGCGACCTGCATTTTCGGCGCGTTCTCGGCGGCAAGATCGACGCCCGGGGTCAGCACCGCTTCCAGCTGCGCCAGTTCGGCACGTACTGCCAGCATCACGCCCGAGGGTTGCGCCTGCATCAGACGGCCCCGGGCGGCGATGGCGCGCAGCGCAGCTTCAAAACTCATGATCCCGGCAAGTGCTGCCGCAGCGAATTCTCCCACCGAATGTCCAAGCAAAACAGACGGCTGGACCCCACGCGCCATCCAGGCCTGCGCTGTGGCAAATTGCGTCAGGAACAGCGCGGGCTGCGCCAGTGCGGTCTGCTTCAAGGCCTCACCCGCGTCCGAAGCTTGTGAAAGGTCAGTCAGCAAAGGCCTCAACGGGCGATCCAGCAAAGGCGCAAGGATCTCGCAACCCGCATCAATCCAGCGGGCATAGGTCGGCAGGGTGGCATAAAGACCGCTGCCCATGCCGGGATATTGCGCGCCCTGCCCCGGGAACAGGAAGGCCACCGGCGGCGCGTCGGGTCTGGACTTGAGAGCGGGCGCAGCCAGAAGCAGGCCCGCAGCCGCTTCGGGCGAACTGGCTGCAATGGCCAGGCGGTGATCGTGTGCGACACGGCCATCCTGCAGCGTCAAGGCAACATCGGCAAGGTTTGGCGATGTGGCGCGCAGCGTTTCGGCAAACTGGCTGGCCATCCGGCCCAAGGCCTCCGGCGACTTCGCCGATAGCGGCAGGATCTGAACGGCATCGACCTGCTGGGCCACGGATAAAATCGGCGGCGCTTCTTGCAGGACAATGTGCACGTTGGTGCCACCCACGCCAAAGCCACTCACCCCGGCAATCCGCGGTCCGTCCGAAGTCCAATCCTGCAACGCGGCCGGCACATGGAAAGGTCCGGCGGCAAAGTCGATCCTTGGGTTCGGGGTCTTGAAATTGGCCACCGGCGGGATTTGCCGGGCTTTCATCGCCTGAAGCGTGCGGATCACGCTGACGGCACCCGCCCCGGCATCCAGATGGCCAATGCTGCCTTTGACAGAGCCCAGCGCGATCGGGCGATCCACCTTGCCGAAGGCCTGATGCAGGGCGCGGACCTCGATCGGGTCACCCAGCGGAGTGGCCGTGCCATGGCATTCAACGAAACTGACCTCGGACGGTGCAATCCCCGCATCGCGATGTGCTGCGCGGATCGCCCCGGCCTGCCCCGCAACCGACGGCGCGGTGAACGAGATCTTGTCGGCCCCGTCATTGTTCAGGCCGATACCCCGAATGACCCCTTCAATCCGGTCCCCCGCCGCCAAAGCCGTTGCCAGCGGTTTCAGCACCAGCACGCCGCCGCCATGGCCAAAGACCGTCCCCCCGGCCTCTGCATCGAAGGGTCGGCAAAGACCATCGGGCGAGGACATGCCGCCCTCTTGTGTGACGTAGCCCCGCTTTTGCGGGAAGGTGATCGAGATGCCGCCCGCCAGCGCCATGTCGCAGTGCCCGGCCCGCAAAGCCGTGACCGCCTGCGCGATGGCCGTCAGCCCGGTGGAGCAGGCGGTGTGGACGGTCATGGCCGGGCCCTTGAGATCGAGCTTGTAGGCCACTCGGGTGGAGAGCGTGTCGGTGATGTTGCCGGTCAGCGTGGTGTAATTGTCGATCTGGAAGCCGTCGGTGAATTGGCTCAGGGCCAGTCGGTCGGACATCAGGTTGGCCAGCATGTAGGTGCTGGTCGAAGAGCCGGCATAGACGCCGATGGCGCCGTCCGCCCGCGTCGGATCGACCCCGGCGGCGTCCAGCGCCGCCACGCAAATCTCCAGAAATACCCGGGCTTGCGGGTCAATCTTCTCGGCCTCGCGCGGCAGGATGTTGAAGAAACGGGCGTCGAACATGTCAACGTCATCCAGCACCGAACGCGCCGGAACATAGTTCGGATCAGACCGGCGGGCGGGGGCGTCTTCCAGTTCATCCGTAGAGAATCGTTGGATGAGGTTGGCGCCCTCGGACTGGCGGGCCCAGAAAGCGTCCAGCGTCGCCGCCCCCGGAACACGGGCGGCGTAGCCGATCACCGCGATATCGGTGGGGCGGATTTGCGGCGCGGCTTCCGGCACGGCCGCAACCCGCGGAGCGGCCTTCGCGGCCTCTGCCAGTGCCAAGGCAATATCCCCCAGACGGGGCCGTTCGAAGAACAGCGTCAGGTCGAACGGCAAGGCCAAAGCCCGCTCGATCCGGGCGTGGGCGTCGATCAGTTGCAAAGAGGTTCCGCCAGCGTCGAAGAATGTGGCCGTGTCCGGCAGCGGGCCACAGGACAGGATCTCGTCCCAAACACCGGCGATTGTGGCTCGAATGTCTTTGGCGGCCACAGGCGCAGGCACCGGCCTGCTGGCAATCTGCGCTTCAAGAACAGCGCGAACGGCCTTGCGGTCAGGCTTGCCCATGCTGGTCACCGGCAGTTCCTCCATCACGGTGACATGCCGTGGCAGGAACTCGGCATGCAAATGCTGGCGCGCCTCCTCCAGCACTCGGGCGATGAAGACGGGTTCATCGGCCGGCATGATCACAGGTTGCAGCGCCAGACCGATACGCTTGTCGCCACCCGGACCCTTGACAGCTTCGACAAGCGCCAGATGCACACCGGGCGCATTGCGGAACACGTGCTCAATGCCATCCAGTTCGATCCGGCGCCCCCCCAACTTGATCTGACGATCGGCACGACCGAAGAATTCGAAAACCCCGTCGGCCCGGCGCAAGGCCATGTCACCGGTCCGATAGACACGACCAGCTTGGCCGGGGCGCGGATCATCGATGAACACTTCGGCGGTCTTTGCGGGCATGCCGAAGTAGCCCAGCGCCACGCCCGCTCCACCAATCAGCAACTCGCCCATAATGCCGTCGGGAACTTCGCGCAGCGCCTCATCCACCACGAAGGCATGTTCATGGGTCAGTTCGCGGCCAATCGGGATTGGGGCGCCCTGCAGCAGGTCCATCCCGATCTCTTGCACGATCGAAATGCAGGTGGTCTCTGACGGGCCATAGATGTTCACCATCCGCAAGTCTGGCACGACCTCTTTCAGATGGCGCAGCGGGTCGGGGGACAGCACATCGCCGCCTGCCATGGCAAGGCGGACGCTCTTGAAGGCCTCGGCATGGTGGGCGACGATCAGGTTGTGCATGCCCACGTATTGCGAAGTCACGGTGACCTTGTGTCGGGTCATCGTCGCCGCGATCTCGGGCAAGGCGGGGCGCGGGGTTTCCACCACGGCCAGCGCGGCTCCGGCCAGAAGCGCCGACCAGACCTCGATCAACCCGCCGTCGCAGGCGAGGCTTGACGCGTGCAGCATGACGTCATCGGGACGCAGGCCGATCACCGGCTGGTCCAGCGTGAAAGCGGCAAGGCCACGGTTGGCCAAAACGACACCCTTCGGCGTGCCCGTCGTGCCAGAGGTGAAGACGATGCAGGCCGCATCCTCGCCATGGCCCTGCGGCCAGTCTTGCTGCCTTTCGGCAGGGGCAAGTCCGGACAGCGCGATCCGGGGAACCCCAGGCGCGGCAGCACAACCCTCGGGCAAAGGCCCGGGCTGGTCCTGAAGGATGGCGGCGAAAGCCACCTGACCGACGATTTGCGACAGTTGCACAGGGTCGGAATAGGCGGGGTCAAGCGGCACAAAACCGGCACCGCATCGCAGGGCCCCCAACATGGCAATCAGGTTGCCCGCCGAGCGCGAAAAGGCCAGGCCAACAAGATCGGCGCGCTTCACACCCGCAGTGCGAAGGGCTGCCGCCACGGCATGAACGCGGACCATCATCTCGCCGTAGCTGAGGCTGCGGTCGCGCAGCAGGATGGCCGGGGCGTCTGGCCGCCGTCGGGCGATCTCCTCGACATAGTCAATCAGCGGGAGGGCCGGATCGAAGGTCCGCAACAACCGGGAAGCGTCGGCGTGATCTGCCATCTCAGCTACCTCAATTTGCCAATGAACGTAGGGAGTCGGGCCAGGATAAGGAGCCTACCTTACCCGCCGCGCCGCACCATCGGCCGTAGACCTCGTCGCCGGACCGGGCCGATTTCGAGGTTGGCGCGTCCAAAGATTCGTTAACGAATCTTTGCGGTTGCAGGGGATTTCCAAGAGCGAAACATTGCGTTTCCGCCCGGCGTTGCAGCAGGGCCTCGCAGACAAAGGCTGCGTTGACACCGGATTGTTTCCAAATGCGCGCTGCAGGCTTGCCCCCCGCCACTGCGCGCTTTGCGCGAAACGATTCGCACGGTAACACCGTCAGGGCGACCTGCAGCAAGACGAGGAAACCGCTGTGCCCCATTTGCCCACCGGCCCGCTGGACCCCGATGCCCGCGTCGTCATCGATCGGCTGAACGCGCTGAACGCACCCGGCTATGAATCGATGGCCCCGAAGACCGCCCGCGCCATCGCGGCGCATCTGCGGCGCAATGCGGCTTATCCGCGGGTAAAGGTTGGTGCAGTGCGGGATATTGACCTGCTTGGCAATGGCCCGCCGATCCGGGCGCGGCACTATCGCCCGTTTCAGGTTTTGGCCGGCAGGGCACCGACGCTGGTCTATTTCCACGGCGGTGGTTGGACGCTGGGCGATCTGGACACGATGGACCACCTGTGCCGGGCCTTGGTCCGGCAGGCGGGAATTGACGTGATCTCGGTCGCTTATCCCTTGTCGCCGGAAAGCCGCTGCCCCGCGACGGTTGCGACCTGCGTCAAGGCGGTTCAGGCTATCTTCGACGCGGCAGGGGACCTGTGCCTCGACCCGGACCGCATCGCGCTGGGGGGCGACAGTGCGGGGGGCAACCTTGCGGCAGTGCTGACCTTGATGGCCCGCAACCGGGCCCTGCCCGGCATCCGGGCGCAATGCCTGATCTATCCGGCGCTTGATCTGCGTGCGGACGCCGTGCGCGTCCAAGCCCCGCATGACACCATGTTCATGCGGCCCGAAACGATGGACTGGTTCACCCGCAACTACCTTGGTCCAGAGGGCGACGCTGCCGATTGGCGGGCCTCGCCGCTTCTGGCATCGGACCTGCGCGGCCTGCCCGCCACTTATGTCCTGACCGCAGGGCATGACGTGTTGCGCGGTCAGGGTCTGGATTACGTGGCAGGTCTGCGCGCGGCAGGGGTCACCGTCGTCGGGCGCGACTATCCCGGCCAGATCCACAATTTCGTCGCGATGCCCTACGCCATACCAACCGCGCATGCGGCCATTGCCGACATTGCAGAGTTCCTGATTGACCACCTCTGTGGTCTGGCGGGGGCCTAGGGCACTCATGGCCGGGGCAGCGTGACGATGCCGCGTTTAAGGCACCATCCGACCACGACCACACAGGTCACGACCAGACCCGCTATAGCGGCCAGCAACCCATGCGTCGGACCCAGACTGGCGCGGGCCCCCGCGCTAAGGATCAGACCCAGAAAGCACAGGCTCGAAAGCGCGGCAGCGGGCAGCAGGGCCTTTACCGCCGCGCCGGTCGATATCTTCAGGGACGGGAAGATCACGGCAATCGACAGAAGGGCCGATACGGCCGACATCACGACATGCGCCCACGCGGCCTGCGGTGCGCCGAACCGGCCGAATGTTGCCAGTGCCAGAAGGAAGGCGGCCAGCGCCGCTCCCCGGACCCACATTTGCGTATTGCCCTTGCCTTGACAGACCATCGAAGGCTCCAGCAGCACCGACAGGAACCCGACACCGCGCGACAGGCACAGGATGACGATGACAGGTGCGGCAGGAAGCCAGGACTTGTCGAACAGGAACACCACAAGGTCCTTGGCCAGAACGGCAAAGGCCACCAGAATCGGCCACAGCAGCAAGGCGCCAAAGCCCATGTTCTCCAGCCAGACCGGGCCCAGTTCACTGTGCCGCCCGGCCTTCTCGACCTGCGACATCCGGGACCAAGCGATTGTGTTCATCGGCTGGAACAGAAGATCCGCCGCCGTTTGCGAGACGCGGGCACCGCCGCGATAGGCCCCAACGGCTGCGGTGTTCATGAAACCGCCAAGGATCAGATCGGCGCCGTAATTGGCCGACATCGCCATCGCTGAAGTGCCCCAAAGTGGCAAGGCGGTCAGTCTCAGCCGACCCAGAGCCGCCCGGGTGAAATGCAGGGACGGCAGGGTACGGTTGGCCACAAGGGCCACACCGCAGTCAACCACAAGGGCCGCATAACGCCCGTAGACCAAGGCGAAAAGGCCAAACCCCGATTTCAGGCCCAGCCATGTCACCACCAGTGCCATGCTTTCCGAGGCCATGCCATAGACACTGACCAACCGAACTTGTCGGTCACGGATCAGGTGCAGCTCGTTCCAGGCAACAAGGGCACGCAGGGCGGGAATGGGCGCAAGCGACAGGAAGACGGTGGCCATCGTGGCATCCGACCCGTTCAGAATCAGCCCCACCACGGCCATCACAACTGTCCCGCCCGCGCCAATGGCTGCCATCGACCAGAAACCGGTGTGGCGATCGGCATCGAAGTCAAGACTGCGCAGCAGCGCCTGATAAAAGCCCGTGTAGACCAGACTGACAAAGATCACGCAGGTCGCCCAACCCAGCGTGTAGGTGCCGAAACCGGACATGTCGATGTAGCGGGCGGCGATCATGATCTGGGCAAAAGCGATGACCTGCACCGCCATGCGCGACCCAACACCAATCACGAAGGGCGACAGCAACACCGATCCGACGCGCCGCAGCGCGGCCATGGGCCGGGTGCCAACCGACAGGCCTTTCTTCGCCCCTGACCGCCCCCGCAACACTTTGACTAAGACTTCCATTCGCTGCCCATCAATTCGGTGGCCCTTCATGTTCATCGGACCCGCTGTCGTCCTAACGGCACCGCGTGGGGGAAGTGGGGCAAAACAAGGACAAAAAGGTGCCAGTCCCGTGTTGCGCTTTGGTATCAGTCTGTTCGGTGCAGAAGGTAGCCACGGCTGACGCTGCGTCCCAATTCCGGATGGGTGTCGATGACATGTCCCAGACACGGGATCTCCCATCGGTCGGCGATGCGATATCCGGCCTCGGCCAACTGCGCTTCAAAGACGGTCAGACTGCGGATCTGGTACGGCACGCGCGCAGGACCGATCCGCTCCAGCGTGGTGACCGAGGGCCCGTCCCGCGTTGCCACCTTGTTCAACAGGATGTGGCGCGGTGGCAGGGTCAGCCGTCGCAAGAAATCCGGAAACGGAATGTCGAGGTATTGCAGCAGCCCCGAGGCCAAGAGCAGATCGGCGGGTGGGGCAAGGGCCAGATCATCAATGAAGCCCACCTCGGGCGGCACCTCGCCAAGCTTTTGCGCGGCGCGGGCGGCACGCACCGTCTCGGGCAGATCATAGACGGTCCACGCCACCTCGCTCAGGCGAAGGTGGCTGCGGAAAGCGATGTACTTGGTGCCAAAGTGACCGCCAGCATCAAGGATCCGCAATCCGGGGGCAAGCAGTCGGTCCAGCCAGAACATCACCGGATAATCCCAGACCCGGATCTCGCTCATCACCTGAAAATTCACCGGTGCCACATCCGCGTGGTCATAGGTGGCAATCCAGCGGCGCGGCACGGCCGCCAGTGCCGCCTCCCGATCCCGGAAGGCCCCCAGCATCGCCGGCTGTCGCGGGCCATACCTTTTCAACCGCGCAACACCCGATGCAGCAGGCGCCAGAAGATGGCGCCGCACCCCCGCCTCAAGCGCCTTGAGGTGGGATTTGGCCGCCTGCCCCAGACCGGCAGAGAAGGGCGTGGTTTTGGTGCGAGTCGTCATTTGCGACGTCTTGCCAAGGGAACGTGGCTTTTTTGGGGATGTGGTTGGCGCTGCGCGGCAGCGTCAGGCAGGTTCGGGCCACCACAAGTCACAGCCAGCCAACCACGGTATAAGTGGCAATCCCGACATATTCCTTCACCGCACGGTTCAGATAATACAGGTTCAGCGCCAAATCCCAAGTTTCCCCCCGCCCACCGGGCGGCGTCGTGAAATCGACAGGCCAGGGGATCAGCCCCGTCCAGCCCGCGCGTTCAAAAGCGGCCATAGCCCGCGGCATATGCGAGGCGCTGGTGACCAGAAGCCAGCGCTCTCCGGCTTTGGGTTTGGCAAGCGCCAAAGAGAATTCAGCGTTTCCGACCGTGTTGCGCGACTGCTCCTCCAGGATCAACCGCGATGGGTTGACGCCAAGTTCGGTCAACAGGGCTGCCATGACCTCGGCTTCAGACGGAACATCGCCGCCGATCGGACCCAGCGTCGCACCTCCGCCAGACAGGACCACCCGCGCGGACGGAAAGCGCAGGGCCAGCACCGCGCCTTCTGTCACACGCTCGGCCTGATCGTTCAGATGCACTTGGCCGGTGGCCTTCCACTTCTCCGCCTCAACCGCACCGCCCAGAATCACGATGCCGTCCGGCGGCCCGGCAAGAGGTGGGTTGACAGGGTAGCGTGCTTCCAGCGGATCAATCACCCAGTCGCCGACCGGAGCCATGGTCAACGTCACCAAAGCCGCCAGCACAAGCATCGTACAGGCTGTAGCCACCCGGTGATATCCGCGCCACCGCGCGATCAGAGCCACGATCAGCCCGATGATCAGCCAAGTCTCGCCAGCGATCGCCTGCTCGACAAGCTTCGAGATCACGAAGAAGATCGCCGACGTCATCGCGCCTTCACTTTCGATGGACGTGCCCGCCATCCGGGCTTGCCGTCCGGGCGGCGCTTTCAGATCAAACCATAGCTTGGACAGTGCCTTGGTACCATGTCCGGCACTGGAACAGATTGTTTCCAAGCCGGCACCGCAGCCAGCGCCAGACGCGCCGGATCGCCCGCCCCCCCCGGTGCAACTGGATCTTTCACCCTTCCGGCACTGCGCCGGGCCCTGCCGGTTGTTCACAGACTTGCCCGGCGGCTTGCCGTCGTGCGCCTCTCAACGCCCCGGCCTTTGCGAAACGATCGGCCTTCAGACCTCGGCGCTTGGCAGAAAGCGGAAGGATGATCTGGGCAGGATCACATCGGCCAGGGTCACCTGATCAAAGGCCGACAGAAATGCCATGATCGCCTTGCGTCCCACCGCGGGAAGGCGGCACGGGCCGACAATCGGACAGGCCTTGCCATCCTGAAAGCATTCAAACACCCCGAAATCGGTTTCAGTCACCCGCAGCACGGCACCTAGGTTTATCTCTTCGGGCTTGCGCGCCAGCAGATAGCCACCCGATCGCCCCTTGATGCCCCGCAGGAAACCAGCGCGCGTCAACTTCAGGACAACCTTTTTCAGATGCCCATGCGAGATCCCGAAGGTCTCGGCGGTTTCTTCGATGGTCAGACGGTCCTCACCCCGGGCGGCGGCGATCATCAGCACGCGCAGGGCATAATCGCTGAACTTGGTCAGGTGCATCGGGGGAACTTTCTTTGGCGAAGCGCTGTCACATACTCGTCTCCAGAAGGTCGCACGGACATGATCAGAATCAAGGGGGCACGTGTTCTTCGCACGCCGAATGCCATAAAAAGGATATTTCATTAGACCTGAATCAAAGGCAGGCGCATTCCGGTCAGGCATAGGAGGATCATGATGGATTCCCTTCGCCCCCTGTTGAGCCGAACGCTGTTGGGCCTTATGGCCGCAGTGATCCTGTCGCTGCCCGGATTTGCAGACACAGTTCTATCCAAATTCCTCCCGACGGTTCAGGCGGCGGACCTTGTCTCCGGGGCGGATGCCTTCGGGCCAATCCGCAGCGATCTGGCTGTGGCACCAGTGCTGAAGGGCGGCCGGCAGATCGGCTGGGTCTTCCTGACCTCTGACTTCGTGGGCACCACCGGATATTCCGGCAAACCGATCCACACGATGGTGGCCGTCGACAAAGATGCCAAGATCACCGGGGTCAAGCTGGTGAAGCACTCGGAACCCATTGTTCTGATTGGTATCCCGGATGCGAAGGTCAAAGCGCTGGCGGCCAGCTATGTGGGCATGGATCTGGTAGCGATGGCCAAGTCTGGCGGCAAGCACGACATGAACATCATCTCTGGCGCCACGGTCACGGTCATGGTGCTGGACGACTCCATCCTGCGGTAGGGATCAAAGTGGCTCGGGCCCTGGGCCTTGGTGGTCTTTCGCCCGAAGTTGTCGCAGGGCCCACCGTGGAACTCGACCCCGCCGCGACCGCCCCTGCCGACTGGATGGCGATGGAGGGCGACGGCACCCTGCGCCGCCTGTCGCTGGACGTGGGTCAGGTCAACGCCGCCTTTGCCGCCCTGAATGACCCACGTGCAACGGCCAAACCCGAGGCCGCGCCGCCGGACTCGATCTTTACTGAGATGCAGGTCGCCTTGGTTTCCGTCCCCGCCATCGGTCAGGCACTGCTGAGCGCGCAGGATCAGACCAACCTGACGACATGGCTGCAGCCCGGCGATCAGGCCTTGATGATCGTGGGCAAGGGAATCTTTTCCTTCAAAGGTTCGGGCTATGTGCGGGGCGGCATCTTTGACCGGATCGTATTGGTGCAGGATGATGTGTCGGTCCGCTTCCATGACCATGATCACAAGCGGCTGGGATCGATTGCGGCCAAGGGTGCGCCGGATTTCACTGAAACGGACCTGTTCCGCATCCCCGCCGCCTCGGGCTTTGATCCCACCAAGCCGTTCCGCATTCAGCTTTTGGTGCAACGTCAGGTGGCGGCGGTCGAGAAGGACTTCCTGACCTTCGACCTCGCTTACCAACTGCCGCCGCATTACCTGCGCGCCATCGCGGCCCCGGTTTCCGCTGCCGCCACTTCAAGTGACACTTCCACAACGTCGGATGAATCCGCCGCTCAAACCGCCCTGTGGCAGAAGATCTGGCTCGACAAAAAGGTCGAGATTGCGGGCCTTGCTGCCATGCTGACCGTGCTGACGCTTGTGTTCTTCTTCCAAAGCCTGGCCACCCGCAACGCTCGCGTCTTCTTCTGGTTCCGGATGGGCTTTCTGACGGTCACGCTGGTCTTCCTCGGCTGGTATGCTGATGCTCAATTGTCGGTCGTGAACCTGATGGCGCTGTTTGGCGCGCTGTTGACAGGCTTCAGCTGGCAGGCCTTCCTTCTGGACCCGCTGACCTTCATCCTGTGGTTCTCACTAGCCGCCGCCCTGCTGCTCTGGGGTCGTGGCGCCTATTGCGGCTGGCTTTGCCCGCTCGGGGCTGCTCTGGCGATCCCGGCACGCCTGCGGATGTTCGACTGGCTCAAGCGCTATCACGAATGCGGCTCGCCCTGTCAGACCTGCGCCAATGATTGCCCGGTGCAGGCCATCCACCCGACCGGAGAGATCAACCCGAATGAATGTGTGAACTGCCTGAATTGTCAGGTGCTTTACCAAAGCAAAACCAAATGCCCGGTCGTCATCCGCCAAGTCAAACGGCGTGACGCAGTGGGCACGACTGGGCCAGCCCTCAGGATGCCCGGCGATCTGATCAACCATCCGAACGTGAAAGGACCGAAACATGTCTGACGATAAGAAGCCCGGAATCAGCCGGCGGGGATTGTTTGGAGCAACCGCTGGCGGGGCTGCCCTGCTGGGCGGACTGGGCGGATCGCGTCTGGCCATGCTGGCCGGGGCAGCAGGTATCACCGCAGCCTCCACCACGGCAGCACGCGCCGAAGGCAAGTCGTTTGAGGTCGCTCCGGGCGAGTTGGACGAATACTAC